>PXDC01000310.1 GCA_003565135.1 Verrucomicrobiota bacterium | reverse complement strand
TTCAGCCTGGCTCTGGGAGGCGTGTTTCTCTGCCGCCACTTTTTCAAGAAAATCATCGCCGCCAAAATCCTCGGGGCCTCCGTGTTTCTCCTCCTTGTGAGTGTGGCGAAACGGGACGCGGACGCATTCGCCGATCCGGTACCGCATGCCATGGTGATCACCGGCATCGTGGTGGCGGTGAGCGCGGCGGCTTTCGCCCTCGCCCTGGCGCGGCGCATTCACCGGGAAACCGGGCGATCGTCTTTTGACCACGAATCATGAATCCGGATACCGCCGAAAATCTCCTGCCGGCTTTGATCATCGTCCCGATCCTCGGGGCCCTGATCGCTTTCGCAATGCCGGCGCGTTGGCGGGGCCCGTGCGGACTCCTGGTTTCGGCGGCCACCCTGGCCGCCGCCGTGCTGGCCGCCTGGGGCGTGGCGGCCCACGGCAGCCAACGCCACGCGCTGGGCGGCTGGGACGCCCCGCTGGGTATCGGACTCTACCTCGACGGCCTTTCCGCGGTGTTTGTGCTGATGACGGCGAGCGTCGGGCTCCTGATCGGTCTGTACGCGCGCGCGTTTTACGCGCAGCCGGCGGAACAAAAAGCCGGCAACACCCTGTTCTGGCCGCTCTGGCTTTTCCTCTGGGGCGGCATGAACGGCCTATTTCTCTCCGCCGATCTCTTCAACCTGTACGTGGTCATCGAGGTGGCCGGCCTGGCGGCGGTGGCCCTGGCCATCCTCTCCGGAAAACCGCCCGCCCTGGTCGCGGGACTGCGTTACCTCCTGGCGGCCATCGTCGGCTCCATGGCCTACCTGATGGGGGTGGCCCTGATCTACGCGGAAACGGGGGTCCTCGACCTCAAGCTGGTCGCGGAAGCGCTCGACGGCGGCCCGACGGTCCGCGTCGCCATCGGATTGATGCTGGCCGGCCTGATGGTGAAAACGGCGCTCTTTCCCCTGCATTTCTGGCTGCCCGGCGCCCACTCCTCCGCCCAGCCCCCGGTCAGCGCCATTCTCTCGGCCCTGGTGGTCAAAACCACCTTCTACCTGATCCTCCGTCTCTGGGTCGACGTCTTCGAAGGCTCCCTGACCTACGCCGCCGGGCAAGCCCTCGGCGCGCTGGGAGCGGCGGCGGTGATCTGGGGTTCGTACCAGGCCCTGAGGCAAAAGCGGCTCAAACTGGTGATCGCCCACTCGACCGTCGGTCAGATCGGTTTCATGTTCCTCCTCTTCCCGCTGATCACCGTCGCCTACGACGGCGGGCAGGCCCCCTGGCTGGCCCACGCCTGGACCGGCGGCATCTACCAGGCGCTGGCACACGGTTTTGCCAAGGCGGCCATGTTCCTCGCGGTCGGGGTCTACGTCCTGGCGGTGGGCAACGACGAAAAAGACTCCATGGTCGACCTGGTCGCCCGTCTGCCCATGACCACCTTCGCGCTGGCGCTGGCCGGGATCAGCCTGATCGGGCTCCCGCCCAGCGGCGGGTTCGTGGCCAAGTGGATGCTCCTCAAGGCAGCGTTTGCCAGCGGGCAATGGTGGTGGGCGCCGGTGGTGGTTATGGGAAGCTTCCTCACCGCGGGTTACGTATTCATGATTCTGAGACAGGCCTTCGCCCCGGCCAAGGAAGCGATTCAACTCCGCCCGGTCCCCCGCATGATGGCGGTTACCGCGCTGCTGCTCGGCGTGGGCTCCATCCTCATCGGCTTCCGGGCCGAAGAAGTCCTTCACCTGCTCGATGTGGATGCGCCGTTTGAAGAGCCGGCCGAACCGGAGGAAGGAGCCGGGCCGTGAGCTTCAACTCCTGGATTCCTCTGGTCATTGTGGCCAGCTCGCTGGTGCCCGGCATCCTGATCTTTTTTCTCCATGAAAACCAGGCCCGCACCCGGACCGCGCTCAACCTGTTCGGGGCGCTGCTCAAGGTCGCGCTCGTTTTGGCCGTCTACTTCGGCATCACCCGGGGGGAGGAATACGAGTTCCGCTACGAGATCGCCGTCGACCTGGAGTTCCTGCTGCGCGTCGACCTGCTCTCGCTGCTGTTCGCGATCCTTTCGGCCCTCCTCTGGGTACTGACCACCCTTTACGCCATCGGTTACCTGGAGGGGTCCCCCTACCGCCGCCGCTTTTTCGGATTCTTCAGCATCTGCGTCACCGCGAGCACAGGTATCGCCCTGGCCGGCAACGTGGTCACGTTTTTCATCTTCTACGAGTTCCTCACCCTCGCCACCTACCCGCTGGTGGTGCACCGGGGAACGGAAGAGGCCCTGCGGGCCGGCCGCACCTACCTTTGGTACACCATCGGCGGCGGCACGGTGTTGTTTGTGGGCGTGGTCTGGCTCTTCGTCCTCGCGGGCTCGGTGGAGTTCGGTGATACCGAATCCCTCGCCGCCGTGGCGGAATCCGGCGAAGGGCAACTCCGCATTCTTTTCTGGGTGCTGCTCGCCGGGCTCGGCGTGAAAGCCGCTCTCGTTCCTCTGCATGGCTGGCTGCCCGTAGCCATGGTGGCGCCGGCACCGGTCAGCGCGCTCCTGCACGCCGTGGCGGTCGTCAAGGCCGGCGCCTTCGGAATCGTGCGCCTGGTTTACG
>PXDC01000537.1 GCA_003565135.1 Verrucomicrobiota bacterium | reverse complement strand
GGGGAGGACGCCTGAACTACTCCTTTCCGGCCGACATCGAGGTCGCCACCCTCAGTTTCGACCTGATCGACCGGCCTCTGACCGACGGTACCCTGGAAGAGGGCGATCCCGAACGCGGAGGGTTCTTCTTCTTCAGGGACAACCTCCGGGTCCACCAGTATTCCATGGTGAACGGATCGGTTCGCGGACAGGGCGCCAACTACCCGGCCCCGGATGAGCTGGTGCGCAAGGACCTGGTGGTCAACAACAGCCTCGAACCGGTCACCTACCAGAATCCGGTGGACGGGAACGAGTACACCGTGGCCCCGGAAAGTGTCGACCTCTGGGTCAACGGCCTCCTGCTGCTATCGGACTACGTCTACACCCGTCAGGATGGTTCTCAGGGCGCGATCGAGGAGCTGCGCATCGGCTCGTTGTTCAGCACCGACACCTACAGCATGGACGTGGACAACATCACCCTGACCAAGGGAGCCCATATCTCGGAAGTCGAGCCCGAGTTGCCTCCCTTCCGCGGGTTTGTCGACGCCGACTTCAACGGGATTCCCCTCGGTGAGATCACTCGCGACAACGCCGACGATTTCGTGCATGGGAACCTGGAGGAAATCTCCTTCCATTCGCGTTACGACCAGGACGTGGACAATGACGGCAGTGAATTGCCCCCGATCCTGGTCGCTGAAGACACCGAAGACCGTTTCGGACAGGGCACCGGGAACCAGGTGTTGCGTACCAACCAGGCGCGCGGATGGCGACTGGTCGCGGGCGACAACAATTTCGGTGAGGAAGTCATGACGCTCCGGATCGACATGGCCGATATCGAAGCGGTTGCCGGCGGACGGCTCACCTCCCGCTTTTACGATCTCGCCGGCGATGTTGTTTCCCGGATCGAATTCCGGGCCACCGCCTCGGGCGGGGGTGCTTTCGATCCCAATCCGGGAGGCTTCGGTTACGGAGAGTTGGTGCGATTCGAGTCGGTGATCAACAATTCGAGTGAAACCATCACCTACACCCGACCCGACGGGGGCGAAAAATCCCTCATTTCCGGTGGCACCGACATGTGGGTGAACGGGATGCTGGTCTTCAGCGATTCGACCGAGCAACGCACGGCGACAAATGCCGGGCCCATCATGGGCTATCGTCTGGAAACCTTCAGCACCAACCGCTGGGATGCGGATATCGACCGGGTCCAGACGCTTCCGGGCGTTCAGTTGGAAGGTATCGACGCGCCGGAACCCCGGAACTCGCTGCAACTGGCGTGGGAACTGGGACCGGTCGATCGCGACTACCTGACCGACGAGAACCGGGAACGCGGCATGACTTACAACCCGGCCACCGGGAACGTCCTTGTCGCCCACCGCGGAGAAGACGCCCTGGTCGTCGCGGCCATCGACGGAGCCACGGGCGATCACGCCGGGACGCTGTCCACCGACGGCATCGAAGGGGGGATTTTCCCGTTGAATCAGGTTGGCGCCGCCGATGACGGCGCCATCTATGCCGCCAACCTTACCCGGGACGCGGGCGGTACCCAGGACGGTCCTTTGAAGGTTTATCGCTGGGAGAACGAGCAGGCCGATCCGGTCCTGGTGTATGAAGGCGATCCCAGCCGCGGAGATCCGGAGGAATACGAGGATCGGTTCGGGGACACGATGGCTGTACGCGGGTCGGGCTTCGACACCCAGATCCTTATGGCACCGCGGTTCGGAAAAAACGTTACCATCCTGACACCCGACGGATCGATGGATACATTCGTCGACAACCTGATTGTTACGGATATTCCGACCTCCCCATCCGGGTGGCTGACGCACGGTCTGGCCTTCGGCGAAGGCGATACATTCTTCGGCACCCGCCAGCCTCAGTTCGGCTCGGCCACGTCCCAGCGGGGTTTGGTTGAAGTCGAATTCAACCTGGAAGAGGAAACCGGGACGGTTGTTCGCATTCTCGAACCGTCGGTGTTCCGCAACGATGTGGGTCCCATCGGCCTCGATCCGGATCTCGGATTGCTGGTGGGCCTTGATTCCTACGCACACGAGGAAATGGATCCCCGTCAACCCGAGGTTCTTCTGTACGATCTGCTTGTTTTATCGGAAGATGACTTCAATCTCCCCATGGACCAGGCGTCGTTCGGCCCGGGTAACCTCAACGGCAACGGGGCCGGGCAGGTGGTCTTCGGCGGGAACGGCATGGTCTTTGTCCTCGACACCAACAACGGTATCGCCGCGTACAACGTGATCGAGGGCGTCGAAAGCCTGACCTTTGCCTCCTGGATGGACGGGCTGCCCGAAGGCGACCAGCCGCCGGAAGGCGAGCGTGGTCCCCTGGATACACCCGCGGGCGACGGCATCGCCAACGCCCTCAAGTACGCCCTCGGCATCCCGCCCATGACCCCCGGTAACGCACTTCTGCCGACGCCGGAGGTATCGAATGTGGACGTGGACGGAGTCGAAGCCGATTACCTCACGCTCACCTTCACCCGGCCCGACGCGGTCAGCGACGTGACCTACGAGGTCGGGGCCGGCGGTGATCCCGGAGACCTTCCGGATTCCGCCGTCCTGGTCGAGGACATGACGGTGAGTCACGGGGACGGTACCACGACGTACACCTACCGGGACGTTCAACCGATCGATGAGGCCGGCAGCCGGTTCCTGCGTCTGTCGGTGGAACTCGATCAATAATCGATTATGAACAAAGCGGTCCTTCGGAATTCCTGAAGGACCGCTTTTTTTTCTGATTTCTTGAAGGTAATCGCTCGGCGAAACAGATTAATACTCTCCGGCATCAAGTTTTTCGAAAACAGCGGCTATCCCGTTCTTGTGGTGACCGGGTTTATCCCGGGAGACCCGGGGACGCGGAGAATCGGGGGATAACCCCCCTCGCTACGACGAAATCCGAAAACTTGGCGACGGGGAGTATGATACTCAGGTCAACGCTTTCCTTCGAAATTCCCAATCAAAAACGCACAAGACGAAAAGGAACCCGTACCCATGAAACGCATAACGATTAACGATCTGCTCAAACGGTCGGCGCTGCTGGCGGTTTTGGTCGGATTCGCCGCTCAGGCGAGCGCACACGACCTCTATTGGACCGAGGAGGAGGCCATTGCCGCCTCGGACATCGACGGGGAAAATGTTACGGTTGTATTCGACGGCAGCGGCATGAACGACATCGCCATCGACCTGGCGGTGACCGACGAGCACCTCTACTGGACCGAACGCGACGGCAACATCTGGCGGGCCGGCCGCGACGGGAGCGATGCCGCGATCCTCTTCGCAAACGACGGCACCTTCTCCTCGCTGCACTACCTGGCGCTGGATCTGGATAACGACCGGATCTTCGTCACCGACTACGGGGCCGGCGTTTTCGAGATCGATCTCACCGACGACAGTGTGAGCGAGGTGTGGACCGGAGAAGACGTTTCGGCCTTCACCGGTATCACCCTTCGGAATGAAAACGAACTGATGTGGTTTACCGCGAGCAACGCCTGGCTCTACCGCACCAATCTGACTACGGGCGAGACGCCCGCCGGTGACGCGATCGAGCTGGAGGGCGGAGACGCCAATTACGATATGGCCTACGATGCGGATGCCGACGTGCTCTTCTACACCAACTACAGCTCCGGAACACTGCACGCCTACGATTTCGGCACCGGTGAACACAGCTTTCTGCGCGGCGGATTCACCGGCTTGCTGGGAATCGATTTGAGCCCCTCGGGCACCCACCTGCTCCTGACCGAAAGGGGTGTGGGCATCACCGCCTACCAGATCGACAACGCTCTTATCGAAAGGCTGGTTCCGCGGAACGAGGCGCATTTCGGGGTCGCGGCAACGGCCGACCCGGCGGACATCGAACCTTCACCCGACGACCAGTACCTGTTCCGGACCGATTTCCAGGGTGACACCCCCGGTGAAGCGCCCCGGAGCGTGGGCGAAGGGGGAGTCTGGTCGACGGTGTCGCTGCCGGAGGCGGAAACCGATGCTCTGCGGGTGGTGCAGGACGAGGACGACCTCTTCGGCTACGGGACCGACAACCATTTCCTCCGCGTCGAAGATGCCGTGGGCGGGTTTGTGCTCAACGCACCGCTGACGTTCCACCGCGAAGTGGTGACCGTCAGCTTCAACTTCATCGACCGCGAGGGGACGGCCGACCTGAGCCAGTTAATTCAAATGGGGCAGTTCATGCGGGACGACGGTTCCGGCCGCGCCCACATCCTTTCCTTCAGGGACGGCGAGATCCGCAGCGGCGCGGGGGGGTATCCGTTTCCCGATGTCCGCCTGCGCGCCGATGGCGTCTTCAACAACAGCGCGGAGACGATCACCTACGATACCCCGGACGGTGACACGAAGGAGTTGGATCCGGGCTTGGGCGATACCTGGATAAACGGCGTGTTGATGGCGGCCGACTACAACTTTGCCGCCCAGGATGACACTCATCCGGGACCGATCAGCGACCTCAACTTTACGGTTTTTTCCAACCATTCCTACAGCATCGACGTCGACAACTACACGGTGTTTGACGGCGCCCGGGTACACGAACCGCTGGTCGAGGGATTCGAGCCGCCGGGACCGGACGATCTTCCCGCGATCCCGTACCCGGAAGAGCCGCAGTTGTTCCTCCACGAAGACTTCAGTGGCACCGACGTTGGCGAGCTCACGTCCATCGAGGATTACGGCGGACCGTTCACCTTGAGCCGGTTGGCGACGGACGGCTCGGTCTACATTGTGGAGGACGAGCACAACTGGTTCGGACGGGGCACGGACAACCGGATCATGTACTGGGATGAGGCCGTCGGGATTCGCTTCGATATAGACGGCGAGATGGAGACCGGGGTCGCCACCGCCGCTTTCGACATGTATCACGAGGGCGAATTTCACGAAGACCAGAACCGTCTGGGCGGACGCTTCCACACCGGTTCGTTTTCCACCGGCAACCCGAACCACATGGCCATCAACTTCGGATTTCAGGTGCGTGACCGCGATGAGGGTTCCTACCGGGTGCGCGGCATCGGACGTGATATCCATCCCTTCTACGTGCAGCGGTGGGCGTACATAACCAACAACAGCCGCGAAACCATCACCTACGAGTCCCCGCAGGGAGAACGGGAACTCGACCCGGGCATGACCCAGGTCTGGCTCAACGGATTCCCCTTCGACGAGCCGTATTCCTTCAGTGCGACCGATATGCGCGAAGCGATCCGTTTCTACCGCTTCGACGCCTTCAACCGCTGGAGCGGGTACATCGACAACATCCGGGTCTGGGAAGGGGCCATCGTGCCCGACGCGGATATTCCGCCACGCGATGTCGAGCCCGAGCCGCGGGACCTGGTCGTGTATGAAGGTTTCGATTACGATGAGGGCTCGCTGCTCGCCAATGACGGGGGCATCGGCTGGGCCGAGGGGTACGAGCCGTTCGGATCCGCGGGCAGTGCCGAAGTGACCAGTCCGGGACTGGCCTTCGGTGACCTGCCGGTTTCCGGAAACAAGCTGACTTCGGCCGGCGGCGAACGGAATTTCCGGACCATTGCGACCGACGAAATTCATTCCGATCTCCTCAATCCCTATTCCGATCACATCGGGCGTCCCGGCACCAGTGTGTGGGTCAGTGCCCTCATCCAGGCGGTCGATCCGGTGGGAAATCCCTTTATGGGTTTCGGTTTTTACCGGGATACCGATCAGCAATCGGGCGAAACCATCTTCATCGGCAAATCCACCGGCGACGAGGAAAACCCGTTCGCGTTCGGCGAGGGCGGCTGGCGCGTGCAGGGCGCCGGGGGCGGCAGCACGACTTCGGAAGATGCCAGCATGTTTACGGGCGTGCCGTACACCGACCTGTCGTTCTTTGTCCTGCGCATCGACTACCGCACGGACGGTGACAACCGGATCTACGTTTTCCACAACCCGGATCCGACCGGCGGGGCACCGTCAACCGACGAGGCCCTCGGGTACATCGAAACTCCCGTCGGAAGTTTCGGTTTCGATCGCATACGCATTGCCGGCAACGATAACGGATTCCATCTCGACGAGCTGCGCATCGGCACGACGTGGTACGCCGTGACCGGGCAGGACGCTCCCGAGCCTCCCGCCGGTTACGAGGACTGGCGCACGGCGAACTTCAGCGCCGAAGACGCCGAGGATGATTCCGTGAGCGGTCCCCAGGCCGATCCGGCCGGCGACGGCGTGGCCAACCTGATCAAGTACGCCCTCGGCCTCGATCCCCACACTCCGGCCGCCGCCGGGGATCTCGCGGTCGAAGAGGTGAGGGAGATCGACGGCGAGCGTTACCTGACGCTCACCTTCACCCGTCCCGACAGCATCGACGATATCGCCTACACCGTTCAGGGGAGCGACGACCTGGCCGGCTGGCCGGACGAAGCGGTTCGGGTGGACGCGTTGACCGAGAGTCATGGCGACGGAACCACCACCTATGTCTACCGGGATGGGCAACCGCTCGGTGATGCCGAGCGCCGTTTTCTGCGGTTGAACGTCGGCTTTGCCGATTGATACCCCGGTGACATTCGGGTAACTTCCAAGCCTTGCGGGCCCGGCGCCCGCAAGGCTTTTTTTTTGCCGGCGGTTTCGGTATCCCAGGGGAATCCGTGACACCCGCACCCGGCCGCGATTCGGCCGCACGCCGGCTTTACTCCCGTCGCGGGGATTCCCGGTCCGTGTGGCCGATGCCAATCCAATCCTTGAATTTGCGCAGCGAAAGCGAGGCGCCATCGACGGACTCCAATTTGAGGGGAGCCCGGCCCGGGGCGATGACAAGTTCCGTGCGGGCACTGTCCTTTCCCGGTTTTCCCGTGGCCTCGAGCGCCCATTTGATCTCCAGGTTGGGGGAATGCACGGAATAGGGCGCCCGGGGAAGACGGATCTCGAAGAAACGCTCGCCCTGGCTCCCCGGGTTTTCCCAGCGGAGGGTCTCCACCAGACCGCTGTCCTGGTCGCCGACGCCCATCGTGTACCAGAAAAGGTGGAGCTCGATCTCGGAAAAGGGTTTGGGCCGGTTCCACCGGACGGTGCCGACGAGGTCGGTCCCCGGCTCGTAGGTGGCCTGGCTTTCGGGAAGTTCGAGCTGGATCGGATCGGTCATGTTACCGGGCGGGGTGCGACGTAGACGCGGTACTGCTCGCGCAGGTTGGGCATGAAACGGATATCGCCTTCCACGCGGAGCGTGTAGACGATGCGGTTGCTGGGGGCCTCGAAGGAATGCGGGATGTGTTCGGGGACCGTGAGGTCGCCCTCGCCCCGGGCGATATCAAACCGTTCCCCGCTGTCGAAAATCTCTTCGCGCAGGAAAACCTTGGTATCCACGGTGCGACTCCGGTTTTTGCCGCTCCCGGTGGTGTACTCTCCTTCGGTCGCACCCTCCAGGAATACCCGAAGCCGGTTGATGCCGCCCGAACCCCGCCGGAATGTCCACTGCAGCGTCCAGGGCGTTCCGCAGGTCAGGGTGGCCGAATGGGCGAAAACGTCGATCCGGGGTCCGAAAAAGAAGCCGACAGCATAGTAACAGGCGGCGAGCGCAACGGCCAGGCCGATGAGGGCGAAAAGCGACATCAGGGCCAGGGGCATCATCTCGTAGCTGCCGCTTTGCCGGCCGTCGTTGAGGATGCCGGCGAAAATGGCCCAGGTAATGCCGTTCCAGAACAGGGCGAATACGGCCATCGTAAGGAACCGCGCCAGGGGCCCCTGACGCGGTTTGAGTTTCGTCTTGCCGCCGGGAGAATCTTCCGGGAATTCGGGCAGACCGAGCAGGCTGGCCGGCCTCAATGCCGTCGATGCCACCGAATCGCCGCTGCGGACGGTCGCGGCCACATTTTTCTTCCGCAAATTGTAGATGCCCGCACCGGAAATCACGAACCCCACCGCCACAAATGCGAGCGGAATGAACGTCAGGAGCACGTGCCATCCCAATTCTCTTTCCAGGACGGCCTCGGAAGGGTCCGCCGGGTTGATCCGGGCGGTGTGAACCGACCCCGGGGAGTACCGGTTCACCACGCCCTGGGCCCAGCCCCGGTTGCTGCTGGAATAATCCATGAAACGGTAACGGGAACTCTCCCATTCGCGGTCCTCCCACGAGTAACGGTAGGTGATGGCGGGACGGTAGGTGGTGCTGTCCGAGCCGCGCCGGCGGTCGACCTCACTGGTCAGGACGGTGCACGCGACTTCGGGCCAATCCCTCGATTCAAGAACCTTCAGCCAGGTGTCCTGGGCGATGAACCAGCCGGCCACGGCTCCGGCCGCGGCGAAAAGCAGGCCGAACGGAATCAGAATCAACCCGCCCCGGCCCCTTTTCCCGGCCCGCCGGGCCGAGGGAATCGATTTGTTTTTGCGGCCTCGGCCGAAGTTCAGACTCAGGTTCATGGGGAAGCGGGGCGATCGGGCCGGGTGCGGGGCCTGATCGTCCGAAGTCGTTTAAAAACCGCGTTGACCGGTTGTGGCAAGCCCATATTGATTTCGGCCCGGCGGGGGAGTGCGCCACGAACCGGAAGGGTTCGACCCGGAGCAGCCATTTCACCCAAATGGGGAGATAGCTCCGCAAGCTATTGTTTATTAATGGATTAAAATATTGATCTCGCAGACTTATTGCAAGGATTTAGCATTATTAACAAAAAACGGGCGATCGGGGGGTTGCATTTTGTAAAAAATACGTGTAACAGTTGGGAATAGTTCTGGAAGGGGAAATCTCTAACGGGGAATTCAGGAACCGAAAGAGATTAACCGGGTCAAAGCCCACAACCTGTTTTTTATATGTCAACCAAAGCGGAGGAAGTAGCAGCCGACAAACTTTTGGTGGCTCGCTTTAAAAAAGGAGATCAGGCGGCTTTTGATGAAATGGTACTGCGGTACTGGGACCGCATTTTTGTCATGGTGAAACAATTGCTCGGCAATTCCGAGGATGCCGAGGAAGTGACGCAGGACGCGTTCGTGCGGGCGCACCGGGGATTGGAGAATTTCCGGGGCGATTCCGCGTTTTCCACCTGGCTGTACCAGATCGCGACCAACCTGGCGCGCAACAAGTACTGGTACTGGTGGCGTCGGAAGCGCGACAAAAGCATTTCGTTCGACCAGCCGATTTCGGGAGAGAGCGACATTACCCTGGCGGACGTATTTCCCGCCGAAGTTCAGACTCCGAAGGATGAAACCATAACACGCGAGTTCGTCGACCGGATCGGCGAATGTATGCATATGTTGAATACAAAGCACCGGGAGGTGCTGGTCCTTCGCAATGTCCGGAATCTTTCCTATGAAGAGATCGCCTCAATTCTGAATATCAGCGTAGGCACGGTGAAGAGCCGGATCGCCCGCGCGCGGAGCGGTCTGCGGGAGAAAATGGGTAAAGAGTTTGTGTGATATTATGATGAGCAACAAAGAGTTTCTCGAACTTCTCAACCTGTACATCGACGGCGAAATCTCGCCCGAAGACCGCGAGCGGGTCGAGCGGGAGGTGGCCGACAACGAAAGTCGGCGGGCCGTCTACAACGAGTACGTGCGGCTCCAGGAAGCGACCGAAAAACTCTTTAATCATTTTCACACCAATCTCACCGATACGGTGGATCTGAAAAAGTACCACATCCTGTCCCGCGGCTCCGAGCAGCGGTACGTGCTCGGATCCATTTACAGCGCCGCCGCGGTTTTTGTCGCCTGTCTCAGTATTTTCGCCGCCACGCGCATTCTCTCGGATTCTTCCGGGGTGCTGATGAGCGACCGCGAGCAGAACATGGAGCCGGAGTTGCGGGGCGAGGTCGAACTGGTCCGGAACCCGGCGGCATCGCGCGAGTCGCGTTATTTGTGGCGGGTATCCGGCGAGGGTCAGCTTCCCCCCAGCAGTTATTTCCAGTCGATATTTTCGGGAACTCCGGAGCTGTCGAGCGGTTTTATCTGGCGGCACGAACCCAATGGGCTCTCCGAGGGCGGCACGCGCGTCTACCAGAGCAGCAACTCCTTTGAGTCGCCGCCGCCGGACCTGGCTTCGTTTCAGTTTCAGCGTTGAGGCATGGGCCGTTTCGCTCGGGAGCTCAGTTGAGCGCCCGACGAATCAATTCCTCGGTGCCCGCTTCACCGCCCAGCGCCTCGACAGCGCGCCGCAGCGCCTTGTCCGCGTCGGCCGGTTTGTAACCGAGTGAAACCAGCGCCATCATGGCATCGTGGTACGATCCCCGGCCGCCGGATTCCGGGGCCGCGAAATTCGCGGAAGCGCCGCCGCCTGGAACCGGCCCTCCGCCGAGGCCGACCTTGTCGCGCAACTCCACCACCAGTCTTTCCGCTGTCTTCTTCCCGATTCCCGGGCATTTGGCGAGCAGCGCGATGTCGCCGGCCGCGATGGCCGTGCGAATGGCCGCCAGTGACAGTTTGCTCATGATGGATAGGGCCACCCGCGGGCCCACCCCGGAGACCTTTTCGACCAGGAGACGGAAAAAATCACGGTCCTCCGCCGCCGAAAACCCATAGAGGGTCTGGGAGTCCTCCCGGTAGGCGACGTAGGTTTGCAGGGTGACCGTTTCCCCGACCCGGGGAAGCCGCTCGGCTGTGGTGACGGGAATATGGACCTCGTACCCGAGGCCGTGGCACTCGATGACCGCCTTGAGGGGCGATGCGTCGGCCAGGCGCCCTGTCAGGGATACGATCATGGTGTGTCCCGGAGTTGCAGAACGTCCTGCATGTCGTAGATTCCCGGCGCCTGCTGGCGGACCCAGGTTGCGGCCCGCAGGGCGCCGAGCGCAAAAACGGAGCGGTCCGATGCCCGGTGGGTGAGTTCCAGCCGTTCGCCTTCGCCGGCGAAATAGACCGTATGGTCGCCGATAACATCGCCGCCGCGCATGGCGTGAACGCCGATTTCCTGGCGGGGACGCTCCCCGGTCAGGCCGTGCCGGCCGTGAGCGACGTTTTCCTCCGCCAGTCCGTAGGCCTGGCGGAGAACCCGGACCAGGCCTTCCGCGGTGCCGCTCGGGGCGTCTTTTTTGTGCCGGTGGTGCATCTCCAGGACTTCGGGGTTGTAGTCCAGGCCGAGGATGCGGGCGGTTTTTTCCGTCAGGTAGTACAGGAGGTTGATGCCGATGGAGAAGTTCCCGGCCCAGACGGCGGGAACCGGCGCCAACGCTTCCCGGATGGCCTCTTTTTCCTCACTGTTGTGGCCCGTGGTCCCGATCACCAGCGGCGTTCCCGAAGCGCCCGCCGCCCGGGCCAGCGCCACGGTGGCGTCATGGAAACTGAAATCGATCGCCACATCGCAACCGTCGATAACCCGTTCGGGGGCATCGCCCATGTCGAGCGCGGCGGTGATTTCGTGCCCGACCGATTCCGCGGCCCGTTGTA
The DNA here is from genome assembly GCA_003565135.1 of Verrucomicrobiota bacterium. GTDB lineage: Bacteria > Verrucomicrobiota > Verrucomicrobiia > Opitutales > T3Sed10-336 > PXDC01. The sequence continues at coordinate 268 of PXDC01000537.1, read as the reverse complement.
TGGCGCGCCCCATGCGGCCTCTGGCTCCATTGAGAAGGATTTTCAGTGTCATTTTGTCGGATGGATGGGGGTTCAGCGCTCTTTTTTCTCCAACGCCTCGAGCGTTTTCCAGAGAAGCTCCCGGTGGGCCTTTTCCAGGGGGGCGAGCGGGAGTCGGACCTCCTCGGAGGTGATGATCCCGGCCCGTTTGAGGGCGGCTTTGACCGGCACCGGATTGCTTTCGATAAACAGGTCCCGGAAAAGGGGGAGGTAGCGCTGGTGCAGGTTG
>PXDC01000535.1 GCA_003565135.1 Verrucomicrobiota bacterium | reverse complement strand
CCCGAGGAGTTCCTCCCAGTATTCACGGACGTAGGAACTCAGGTAGTACGCGGTGGCGAGGAACGTGAAGTTTTCCTGGGCATCGAATGGAACGGTCCAGGTGGCCCAGAGCTGGTCGGGCTCGAGATCCCGGAACAGCGTCTCTTCGCGTTCAACGTTGGCCAGGCTGATCGGAGCGAGACTGAATTCATCCACCTGGCGCGCGATCAGCTCGTGCTCGTTGAGCGCGTTCATTTCGGCCGAGAGCAGTCCGAGGATCGACGTGCGGCGGCCGATTCCCTCTTTGACCACTTCGAGCAAACGCTCGTTGGCCGCCTCCAGTTCGGAGACGTCCACCAGGTTGTAGTCCACCAGGCTGGCGCCCATTCGCCGGTTCGCCCGCATTAGAAGTGATCGATGTGTCGCCATGATGCTGAATGTGTCGCGTTCACTGAATGGCCGGGAAAAAAGAATCATGCCGCGGAATGATGGCCCCGGCCGTCAATCACCCGCTCGAATCCGCCGCCTCCGGGCCGTTCACGCCATGGTGAACGGCGCCACCCGTTCCGGTTCCGGTTCCGGGACGCTATCGCGCATGGCGCGCACGCTCTCCAGAATCCGCTCCTTGAGGGTTTCCACGCCGTCTCCCTTAAGGCAGGAAATGGCGGTGACCGGGTCGGTCACCTCGCGATGAAACCGGGCGAGGTTTTCCCCGGCTCCTTTCACGTCCATTTTGTTCGCCACCACCAGGCGCGGTTTCGTCAACAGCGACTCGGAATAGTACCCGAGCTCCCGCAGCAGGCCGCGGTAATCGTCCACCGGATCGCGGTGATCCGTCCCCGCCATATCGATCATGACGAGCAGCACCCGGCAACGTTCGATGTGTTTGAGAAACCGGTGCCCCAGGCCCCGGTTCTCGCTCGCGCCGTCGATCAGCCCGGGAATGTCCGCGAGGGTCACCCGGTCGTAGGATTCCGGGTACTCGATCACGCCCAACTGGGGATGGAGCGTCGTGAACGGATAAGCGGCGCACCGGGGATGCGCGCGGGTGATCAAATTGGTCAGGGACGATTTTCCCGCATTGGGAAAACCGACCAGCCCCACCTCCGCCACGGTTTTCAGCACCAGCCGGAACTTCCCCTCCTCGCCCGGCTGACCGTCGTTCGCCCGGCGCGGGGCCTGGTTGACCGAGGATTTGAAATGGGTGTTGCCCCAGCCGCCGTTGCCGCCGTGAAGCAAGGTGACCCGCTGGCCGTCCTCGAGCATTTCCGCCACCGGCTTACCGGTCTCTTCGTCCAACACCACGGTTCCGGGAGGAACCGTAAGGACGTGGTCCTGACCGCCGCGTCCGTTCTGGTCCGAGCCGCGTCCCGGATCGCCGTTACGGGCGGTGTGGCGCGGATTATAGCGGTACTGCGACAGGTCGTTGACGTCGTCAACACAGGACACAACGATGTCGCCGCCCTTCCCTCCGTCGCCCCCGTTGGGGCCGCCGAAGGGTTCGTATTTCTCCCGCCGAAAGCTGACGCATCCGCGCCCGCCATCGCCGGCCTTCAAAAAAACGAGCACTTCATCTACAAACATTTTGAATCCTTAATAATGTATAATATTCCATGGAATGCGGTACCGCACAACCCGCAGTCATCACTGGCGCAAATGCCGCCGGGGGGACATGGGACCGCTTACCTCAGCCGTAGATGCTAAACCGTCCGTATCCAACGGTACAGCCAAAAAAACGGGTTATATTAAGATTAACACAGTTTTGACAACGGCACATTTCCGCTCACTTGACGTCGATCGACCGGCGGATTATTAATTCGACATGGTCCGGATCGATCCCGTGAAAGCGTTCCTGGAAGGGTTCACTTCGGTATGGTCGCGCACGCTGTTTTTCTTTGTCGCAGCCATTTTCGCCCACGCCATCGGCCTTTGCGGCGCCCTCCTCATGTACGAAGACGGGTACTTCTTCGACTTCGACCCGGACACCTTCGCCGCCCTGCCCGCCAGCTGGATGATCGCGGTGATCCGGAGCCTGGCTCACCCCCTGGGTCCGGCCTTCGCCGGTGGGCTCATCCTCCTTTTTCTGCTGATCGTCTTCTCGGAAAAATCGCTCGTCCACCTCGTCACCGTCCTCGTCCTCCTGCAATCCTGGGGCACCTTCCTGGTCCACCGTTTCGTGCGCGACGAAGGCGCGTGGACGTTTCCCTTCGTCGACATCGACCCGCCCTTCGCCGCCCTGGGTTACGCCATCCCGGGCGGGTTTTCCCTTGCCGTCCTGACTCTCTACATCACGTTCCTCGTCGCCCGCGGCCGTGCCCTGAAACGGATGGCGATGGAATCGAAGTCCGGCCCGGGATCGGTCCGCCGCGCCCCCCGGGCCGACCCGAGAAAGGCGCGGCTCGACCTGTGGCGCGAGGACCGGGATTAAGACCGCCGACCGGGCCGCTCGAATTATGCTGGCTCTGCCCGGCGAAATAGCCTAAGGCGGTGGTCATCATGCCAAGGAACGTACTTGTCGTCGGCGGAGCCGGTTACATCGGCAGCCACTGCGTCCGGCAGTTGACCGAGGCGGGCCACCGTCCGGTGGTGGT
>PXDC01000096.1 GCA_003565135.1 Verrucomicrobiota bacterium | reverse complement strand
GGACCAGAAAACGCCGGCCGCCCCTCCCAGCATCCAGCCTCCCGCCATGACCAGGACAAGCAGGATCAAAAAACTCGCGTGCAATTCCAACCGGATCCCGAAGACGGAGAACAAGTGAATTGACCAGGACCGCATAGTGGAATATCAGTTCGATTTTGCCCCCCGTCGCCCGACCGGATAATGGGCCGCGGTTCGGGGAACGATCTGAATCTTGCCATAGAGTTAATGACAACCTCGAGCAAATGTCCAACCATTCTGATTGTCGACGACGATGAGGAGATCCGTTACTCGCTGCAGCGGGTTTTCTCATCCCGCAACTACCGGATTCTCACGGCTTCCAGCGGCGAGGAGGGCCTGGCGTGTGTGCGGCGCGAATCCCCGGACGTTGTTTTCCTCGATATCAGGATGGGGGGGATGAGCGGTTTGGAGACGCTCCAGCACCTCCGGTCGCTCGATGACAAGCCGATGATTATCCTCATGACCGCCTACGGGACGACCCAGACGGCGATCGAAGCGATGAAATTCGGCGCGTTTGACTACCTCATGAAGCCGTTTGACATGAAGAAGGTCATCCGGTTGACCGAAGGTGCGCTGAAGGCCCACAACGACCTGAGAAACGTAAGGGATTACCGGCCCATCATTAACAGCGACGATTACCAGGAGGGCATCGTGGGCCGGTCCGAAGCCATGCAGGGGGTGTTCAAGGTGATCGGGCAGGTGGCGTCGAGCGATGTCACGATTCTGATTACGGGGGACAGCGGGACCGGGAAAGAACTGGTTTCCCGGTGTATTTTCCAGCACAGCCAGCGCCACGATAAGCCGTTTGTAGCCGTGAATTGCGCGGCCCTCCCGGAAAACCTTATCGAGAGCGAACTGTTCGGGCACGAGAAAGGGGCGTTCACGGGGGCGACCGGCCAGCGGGCGGGAAAATTCGAGGTGTGCGACGGGGGGACGATTTTTCTCGATGAAATCGGCGACATGAGTCCGCCCACCCAGACCAAGATCCTGCGCGTTATCCAGGAGGGCGAATTTCAGCGGGTGGGCGGAACGAAGACGATCCGGACTGATGTGCGTCTTATCGCGGCCACCAATCGCGATCTGGAGAATATGGTCCGGGAAAAGACATTTCGGGAGGACCTCTATTACCGCTTGAACGTGGTGCGCATTCGCCTGCCGTCCCTGCGGGAACGCCGCGAGGATATTCCGGAGCTGGTGGAATACTGCCTGCAGAAACTGGAGAAGGGGCGGAAATCCCGGGTTAAAAAAGTGTCTCCGGAAGCGATGGCGGTGCTCATGCGGTACGATTGGCCCGGGAACGTTCGGGAGCTCGAGAATGTTATTTACCGGAGCGCGGTCCTGGCGCAGGGCGATGCCATCCTGGTCAAGGACCTTCCGGAGGAAATCCGGCGCCGTTCCGGTCCGGAACCGGCCGCAACCGACGAATCCATCCCCGGTGATCCATCCGTCGCGACCGAATCGCAACCGGTACCGGACCCCGATCCCGTCCCGGGCCCCGTATCCGGGGTTCCGGCTTCGACGGACGCCGCGTCGGCGACGGAAGAGGTGGCGCCTCCGGCCCCGCCCACCATGGAGAACGCGTTCGATCGCCTCTACGAACGCATGCGCGCCGAATCCCACGAATCGATCCTCGACACCCTGGAGCGGGAAATGATCCTGCGCGCGCTGCGCGAAACCGGGGGCAACCAGGTCAAGGCTTCCGGGGTTCTCGGGATCACCCGCGCCACGCTGCGCAAACGAATCGAACAGTTTTCGTTGCGGGACAGGTTTTAACGTCTCGCGGCCGGGCAAAAAGGTGCTTTTCCTCGGACGGTACATTGTGCTATTCCTTGGTTTCATGATTCGTTATTCCCTCGACGCCGGCCGTTTTTTTGCAGGGACCCTGTTTTTTGTCCTGGTCGCGTTGCCCCTTTCCCGCGCCGCTCTGCCTTCGGACGGAGAGGTCATCGAGGGATCGGCCGTTTTCAGCGGGGATCGGCTCCACAGGGTTATCGACCAGGAAAGCGACCGCGTGGTGATCGAGTGGGGGGATTTTTCCGTGGGCGAGGGGAAGGGCGTCACGTTTCATCAGCCGGGGAGCGGATCGGCCGCCCTCAACCGGGTGGTCGGGGGTCATGTTTCCGAAATCCACGGGGAACTCGCCGCCAACGGGAAGATTTATCTTGTCAACAGCCACGGCATCCTCGTCGGACCGACCGGCGTGGTCAAAACCGGTTCGTTTATCGCGTCCACGCTGGACGTGGATAATGCCGATTTCATGGCCGGAGGGGATCTGGAGTTCACCGGCGGCGCGGTCGGTGCCGCCGTCCGGAATTTCGGCGAGATCCGGGCCGTCGACGGCGACGTTTTCCTGCTGGCCGAACGGGTGGAGAATCGCGGTGACGTGGCGGCGGTCCGGGGGACGGCGGGAATGGCTTCGGCCGGACGGCTCCTGTTGAGGAGTTCGGGCGACCGACGGGTTTCCGTGCTGGCTTCGCCCGCCGTCGATCCTTCGGAAGACGACGAGGCGTCGGTGTGGAACGCGGAAGCCGCCCGGATTGAGGCCGCCGCCG
>PXDC01000075.1 GCA_003565135.1 Verrucomicrobiota bacterium | reverse complement strand
GGGATGGGAAAGGATACGGCATCGCGCCTGTCGCTTTCGACGACGACAAATCCGTCGATTTCGATTGGAGCGCCGCCGGCTGATTCGATTCGCAGGCGATGATCCCCCGTGGAGAGGTCGCCGAGGTTTGCAGTCACGAGGCCGAAACCATCACTGGGGTCCAGGTGAAGATCGGTTGTCGTCAGATCGCGAATACGCAGTACCGAGGCATTTGTTCCCTGGTTCCGGTACCGGACCATAAGTACAGCCCGGGGGATGCGGGCGGGAAGGTGAAGCGAGTAGCTCGCGGTGTCGCCGGCCTCCCGACCGAACCGGTCTCCCAACCCGCGGTTGGCGGTGAATCCGTGGTCGCGGACCTCTCCGCGCCGGAGCCCTTCGGGTACAAGGAAATCGGTGGGAGCGGACCGGGCGAAGCTCATTTTGTCATAATCCATGGCGTCACACCAGACCGCGCCCCCGGGGAGGTATGGCCGGGCCGGGCGCAGGGGTGTGAACGTTTTGTCGTGGGTGGCGGTGGGAAAGTGTAGGGAGGCGAAGTAGTGCAGGACGAGGTTCTGGGCGGTGTCGGATCGGTTGACCATTTCCGCGCAAACGATCCCGCCGGTTTCGTCGATCCTGGCGAAGGACACATTGGCATACACCCGGTCCTTCCACTCCAATTGGTGACGATGACAGAAATAGGAAAGGTCCGGCGCCGCCGCCCAGGGGTGGTAGCCGGATTCGAAGAGAACGTTGGGGATGGCGAGTCCGCGGCGGTAGAGTCCCGGGACGAGACTGAGGTCGAATCGGAGGCCATTCGTCGCGTCCGCCACGTGGGAGACGCCAATGTAGCGTTTGGTGTACGGCCCCCAGGAGGAGAGGCGGAGGTCATGGGGGCGGTTCCCGGGTGAACGGGAAGCGTTTTTCCTGGTCCTGTCGGGTGGAACGGCCGCGGTGTGATGGCGAAAAGTATGGTCCGGCGGGATTTTCATGGATTTAAGCGCATGCTACCGATTGCGCCAAACCATGGAGGGATGAGGATTACGAGGCAATCCTCATCCCGTGACCACTGAATGGGGAAAAATGCGCGGGGCACGTTTAGCCCGGAGATGTGTGCAAGTCTTTACCGGGGAGCAGCTTGCCGGGCGAAATCAGGCCGATCCCCGTAGTTTTTGGATGACTTCGGAGTGTAAAGCCGGTTTCAGGTGATAATTAGCGATTCCAAGGAGGATACGTTTTGTGCCACGATTATACGAGGATCAGCGCCTGCGACTGATGCAGGATCTGGTGATGGCTGTCGGACAAGCGCCCGATTTTGAAGGGGCGCTCGAAGTGATGCTGCGCCGGCTCTGTCACGGAACCGGATGGGTGTTTGGGCAAGTCTGGGTGCCGGACCGAGAGGGAGCTGCCATGGTGTGTGCCGATGCGTATTATGCGGCGACGGATGACTTGAAGCGTTTTCGTATCGAGAGCCGTACCTACCGTTTTCCGCCCGGTGTGGGGTTGCCGGGGCGAGTATGGGTGTCGAGGGGCGCGGAATGGATTCGCGACGTGACGGTGGACGCCAATTTCCCGAGGGCGGCGCTCGGTGCGGAAACGGGACTTAAGGCGGGCATGGGTGTCCCGATAATGGCGGGGAGCGACGTTGTGGCGGTGGTCGAGTTGTTTGGACGCGAGGCGCGCGAGCGAAGTGAGTCGCTGATGGAAACGATTTCCACCGTGGCGGGTCAACTCGGCGCATTGATTCGGCGTAAACGTTCCGAGAATGCTCTGCGGATCAGCGAGACTCGATTTCGGGAGCTCCTGGCTCTGTTGCCGGTGGCGGTATACGTTTGCGACCGGGAGGGGAGAATCTTGCGTTACAATCGGGCGGCGGTTGAGTTATGGGGGAGAGAGCCGGTTGTCGGTGATCCCGCGGAGCGGTTCTGTGGTTCTTATGGGATCTACCGTCCGGACGGGACGATCCTGGCACGTGAGGATTGTCCCATGGCGCAAACCCTGCGAACGGGGCTTCCCGTGAACAACCAGGAAATTGTGATCGAGCGCCCGGACGGTGTCCGCAAGACAGTGGTTGTCAACACAGCTCCCCTGACTGATGACGAGGAGCGCCTGGACGGGGCCATCAACAGCCTGGTGGATATCACGGAGCGCAAGCGTGCCGAAGAGGCTTGCCGTGCGGGGGAAGAGCGCTACCGCGCGTTGGTTGACGGCGCCCAGGACGCCATTTTTTCGCTTTCGCCGAAAGGTCTCATAACATCGCTTAATCCGGCGTTCGAATCGATAACGGGATGGGCGCGGTTTGATTGGCAGGATCGCCATTATTCAGGCCTGATTGCTCCCGGGCACCTTCCTTTGGCAACGGAAAAATTCCGGCAGGCCCTTAACGGTGAATCCCCGCAGTGTTTTGAACTGAATGTCCGAAGCCGGACGGGAACAGGGATTCCCATGGAGTTGACCATAACGCCCGAGGTGAGACGAGGCGCGGTGACCGGCGTTCTGGGGATTGCCCGTGATATTCGTGAGCGACGTAACCTGGAGGAAAAGAGCCGGGAGGTGCGGAATCTGGAATCGGTCGGTCGCTTCGCGGCCGGTGTGGCGCACGATTTCAATAATTTTCTCACCGTCCAACAGGGACATATTTCGCTCTTATTGACAGATCCCGAATTTCCCGCCCGTTATCGTGATTCCGTTTGCCAGATTTCCAATGCGGGTGATCGTGCGGCGGCGTTGACGCGGCAGTTGCTTACTTTTGGACGTAAGCCGGTGGTGCAGACACGGCGCCTTGATCTCAACGAAGTTGTGGCTGATTTTGAGCGATTGTTGGGCGGTGTGATTGACGAAGGTATTGAGCTGGGTATTTGTCTTGCCGAGTCCCTGCCGCCGGTTGAGGCGGACGCCCTACTGATTGAGCAGGTAATTTTGAATTTGGTGGTCAATGCGTGCGACGCCATGCCGAAGGGAGGGCACGTGGAGATTCGCACGGATACCGCTTGCCTGGAAAAAGCGGCTATTGAAGGCAATCCCGAGGCCCGCCCGGGTGAATTTGTATATATCACTATTTCTGATACGGGAAAAGGCATTCCGCCGGGGGTGCGGGAACGGATTTTTGAACCGTTTTTCACCACCAAAGAAGCGCAGAAAGGTGTGGGCCTTGGGTTGGCCACGGTGCACGGCATCGTGAAGCAGCACCGGGGGTGGATCGATTTGCACAGCCGGCCGGGAGGGGGCACCACCTTCAAGGTTTTTCTACCGGTTGCGGTGGGGGATGCCGTGACAACGACGGAGGCACGTGCGGACGAGGAGATACGCCGGGGGACGGAAACAATACTGGTGGCCGAGGATGACGCAGCCGTGCGACAAATGGTCAAACTGATCCTGGAACGCCAGGGTTACCGTGTTTTAACCGCTGATCGAGGCACGTCCGCCATGGTGGAGTGGGAGCGGTACGGAGGTGAAATCGACTTGCTGCTGGTCGACCTGGTCATGCCCGGAGGAATGAGCGGAATGGACCTGGTTACCCGCTTGCGGCGCGAAAAGCCATGTGTCAAGGCGATCCTTACCAGCGGTGAGGCCGTCGATGTATCAGGAAAGAAGCGGTGCCGCGGGGGTGATTATGAGTTCCTGCAGAAGCCGTACGATCTTCGGATGCTGGTGGAGACAATCCAGAGTGTCCTGATGCGGGGATGACCTGTGTTGGCGGTGCGGGGCGGGTTGTGGTGAAATACGGTTTAATCCAGGATTGTCCGCTGGCGAATGAAAAAAAAATCGCCGGAGGGAGTGGCGACATCCACCTCCAGGTGTTCCCAGCCGGGGCCGGAATCCAGGATGCGGGAATCGTAGATTTGGCCTGGGTTCCATGTGTTCAAGTCGTCCGACGTTTCGAGATGCATGACGGCGTCGGTGTGGTTGGTGGCGCGGCGAAAGCGGAACCTGGCGATTGCTTGATTCCGGTCGACCGAATCGAGGCGGGGAAGGAATTCCGGGCGGGCATCCAGCGGATTAAGGTTCATGGCATAGGCGAGGAGGTTGGGCAGGTCGAGTGGGCCGTTGCGGTCATTGGGGCCACGCCGCCCGGCAGGCAGTTGTTCCAGCACGGGCCAGGTGGAGAATCCGTAGGTTTCGGGAGAATCCGGAGCGGTTTCCCCGCCGGTTCCCACGCCGAGAAAGGCCCAGTCGTTGACTGAATTTGATTGAAATCCGGCGAAACCGACCGCGCCGGCGTGGTGACTGTTGTCCTGGAGGGTCACATTCCAGTCTTCGGGCTCGTCTTCACCGTCCTCCCAGATTTTCGCCATCAGGCTGGTTCCCTCGCGACGAAACCGTACGTGGTACCAGGTGTCCTGATCGGCCACATACGGGGAGCTCCCAAGGGTGGAGAAGGATCCGTCGAGGTAACGATTGATTCGTATGTTGGACTGATCGACCCGGACATCGATGTAGTAGGCGTTCTCGGAGCCGGCTTCACCGGAAACGTGCAGGGGGAGCTGGAACAACGTATTCGCGGACTGGAACCGTACCTTGGTTCGAACCTCAACATCTCCGGAGACGGTGCCGGTTTCGTCCCAGACCAATGCCCGGCGCCCGCCGGAAGTATCTACCGTATGCCTCAGTACCTTCGGTTCGTCGGTAACTTCCCATTGACTTTCCGTCCAGGTCATGCTCCAGCCGGCGGGAGGCTCGTCCGGTTCGTGACCGGAAAAATCAGCGAAGAATCGGGCCGGCGCGGTAGGGGGCGGCGGCAAATCTGGCGGCTCGAGAGCCGCGGGGTCGGAGCAGTCGTCGAGCGGTTTTCCTTCCACCATATTGTAGGATGCGCGTTCATCCAAAAGCAGGGGAATGACGGTCATGAGAGGATGCGCCATGGAAAGGTACACGCCCTGTTCGCTCACCGGTTCGAGCTCGAGGGGGAAGTATTCCGCCTGGCGTGAGATCATGTCGGCCTGGGCGGTGTTGAGCAAATAGCCGCACGGTGCGGGATCGATCATATCGACTTCCGAAGGATCGTCCCAGTCGGCCCCGGACAAATAAACGGGGCGTGAGGCGGTTGCACCGGCTTCGATGAGGCGGTCGCGCGCCCCGGTGATCGTCGTCGCCACTTCATCACCGCGCTCACGGTGAAAGCGGAGAACCTCATGAACGGTCAGCAGTTGCAGGTCGACGCGGGCGGCGGGGGTGGCGTTGAAGGTTTCGATCAGCATCCCGACCCCGTTGCGCAAGCCGATCATATTTCTGAGGATACGTTCGTCGCCTCCTCCCGCTCCACCGGGGGACCCATAGACCCGGGCTGTGTAGCCGGCCTCCCGGACGGGAGGGAATATATGGTCCTCGACCATTTCCCGACTCAGTTCCCGGATACTCTCGTCGACGTTAAGGTGCCGCGGCCAGGAAAGCTCCAACCTGGGTGTTTCGTCAGGGTTGTTCGGTGTGCTGGGGCCTTCGTGGGCGTCGATGGTGATCCGGGGGGTGAAATCGCGCAGGACCGAGGCCATGGCCCGACCTTCAGGGGTTGCGAGCGCGAGGTGATCCCGATTCAGATCCACCCCGGTCCCATTGCCGCGCGTGTCGGCCACCCGACCGTCCGGGTTGGCCGTGGGTATAAACAGCACGGTGGTCGTGCTCAGTTGGTCGATCAGGACCGGGTCATCCGTGAATGCAAGATCGCGCAGGAGAATCAACGCCATTTCCCGTCCGGCCGGTTCATTGCCGTGCTGCCCGCCGATTACCAGAATACTGTCTCCATCGGCAACGGCTTCGTCGGAGGGCGGCGAGGGGTATCCGACACGAACGAGATGAACCGGACGGCCCTGAACGGAATCGGTCAGGTGGGAAAAGGTCATCCTCGGCGCGTGGTCGGCGACTGCCTGGAGGAAGGCAAGTTCCTCCTCGTGGGTGGTGTGGATTTCACCTTCACTGAGCTCGAAGCCGGTCTTGGGAAGTTCCGCTTCGGTAACCGCCGAATCGCCGGTGCCGGAGGCGAAAGTGACGGGAAGCGTTCCCGCGGCCGCGATAAGGATGAGAAAGGTAATGAATCCAGGCATCTGCCGGGTTGTTTGGCGTGAGGGATGGCGGGAAGGAGGTTTCATGCGTTTTGCGGGCGGGTTGGAGTCTGGTCTGAAACGGTGACTTGGTTATTTGATAGCTGGAGCAGGTCAGAGGCAAGCCAATCCCCGAACGGCGAAGCTATTTTCGCATGACGCGGGACCAGGGCCGCGGCTTAAGGCTGCGACGGGTGGGCGGTGCGGGCGATTCCCCGCAACAACCGTCCCAGGATATCGGTGCCGGTGACCAGTCTCGGTGACGGTCCCCAGAAGAGAATGACATCCTCCTCCACGATATCGTCATTTTGGCGGGTGGAGTTAACGCGAAATCGTTGGATCAGTTCGCCCATTTTCCCGGATTTCTCCCGGGTAATAATGGGCCGATGGCAGTGACGCAGCGGCCGGAATTTTTCCGGAGAGAACAAGGCGTCGCGAAGGAAGTCATCGGTTTTGAGTAGGAGGCGGGGCGTTTTATTTCGATCCAGAATGACCACCCAGCTTTTCCCGGATCGATTGATCTGTCGCAGGAACCGGTCGTCCGCCCGGGGGGCTATCCGGGGAAAGACCGGTTGATCACCGTCAAAGGGCAGTTGAATCACGCTTTCCCTGTCCAAGGGTTCACCTTCATCATCGATGGCGACATCGTCGAGCTCAAGAAAGTTAAGCGCTCCTTGTCCTTCGACCCGGGCGATTTCACTTCGGCTCGAGTCCATGTGGAGTCGGATGAGTTGGCGTAGATCGTGTTCGGGGTAGAAACGAATCCGTTCGCCGCCCAACCACCGGTCCAGGGCCCATGCGGTGGGACGGGCGACCGGGTAAAGGAGAAACTGGTAAAAACGCAGAACGGGGGATAGAGAGGCGGCCGCACGAAGTGCGTGGCGGGTGAAATAAGCCTGAGGGATGATTTCGGCAAAGATGGTGATGACGACTGTGGAGAAGAGAAAAGCGGTGACGCCGGACAGGACCGATCCCGATAGCAGGGCCAGCAGGACGTTCACGCCCACGTTGCCCCACAGGATCGTGACCAGGGCGAAATTTGCGTCCCTTCGCAGGTGCTGTACCCGTTTGGCGCGAGGATTGCCCTTTTTCGCCTCAACTTCGAGTTCCAATTTTCCGATGGAAAACAGGCCGAGGTTCATACCCGACAGCATGGCTGATTGCGAAAGGCAGATGAGGATGCCCAGCCAGGTTAATGGAGTCATGGTGGATTACCCGGACGATAGTTTGGGTGGTGTGACAACAGGAGATCGTACGGCGGTGAGTGCGGTGCGTGCGTGGGGCTTCGGGTGGCTAACGGGCGGTTTCAGGAAGGCGGGCGCTCAGAAATGCGCCGGCCAAACCCATCGAGGCGAGGACAAGTATAACGCCGGAGACCGGCATTATCGCGGACAGGGCCCCGATTCCGCCGGCCAGGAGCAGCACGACGCCGATGACGGAATTGCTGACGGAAACGTAGTCGGTGCGTTTGTTTCCCCCGGCCAGGTCGACAATGTAGGTTTTCCGGCCGAGACGTACCCCGGCGTGGGTGACCGCCAGGAAAAAAAAGAAGAGCGGGTAGAGCCACTGGCTTTCCGGTGGTACGGGGAGGACAAAAACCGTACCGACCAAAGCGATGCCGACCAGTCCCGACGCGGCTCCGGCAAAGATCATGACGCGTCGACTCGAAGCGTCCGCGAACTTCCCCCAGAAAGGAGCCGAGACGACGCTGGCAAGGCCATCGGCGATCACAAACAATCCGAGCACCAGGAGTTGACCGTCGGTATGCTCATGAGCCAGCATGATGAAAAAGGGGGCGCTCAGTGCTGAACAGAGGAGCAGGGAGCGGGCAATAACGAAATTCCGGAAGGGACGGTCGGTTACGATCAGGTTGAGGCGATTCAGCACCTCGGACAATGCGTTGGCGCCCCCTTGTGTGGCGCCGGGGAATTCGCGGATGAGTCCGTAAACCCCGGCGGCCATCAGCCACAGGCCGCCGGCGCAGGCCAGTAGAATGAGGTAGGTTCCGGTGTCGTCGGCTTCCCGTAGATCGAACAGCAGCAACACGCCGACCCCGATTGTGACAAAACCGGCCAGAAATGCCGACCACCCTCCGACCCGACCGCGTCTTGTCTTCGGCACGGTTTTACCAAGAACGTCTTTGGACGATACCGAACACAAACCCCGGGCCAGGCTGAAGACGATCAGGGTCGCGAGCAGCCCGAATCCGGCGGCGGTCCCGGTCAGGGTGACCGCGACCAGCGCCATGGCGAACACGGCCACGGCCTGGAGGAATGAACCGAGAACAAAGGTCCACTTGCGGAGAGGTTGTCGTCGGACGAAACTGGCAATGATCAACTGCGGGATCAGTGAGCCGGATTCCCGTATCGGGACCAGAAATGCGGTGAAGACACCGGGTGCGGCCAGGGCGCTGAGCAGCCAGGCCAGTACGGTCTTGGGATTGGCGACGGCATCACCGAGTTTGGTGAGAAACTGAGTGAAGGCCTGGAGAAAGAAATTCCCCGGAACAACCGTGCAGGCTTTGTCGTCGATGTCCTGGCACACGCGTGCATCTTCCTCATCGACGAGGCTTTTATAAGCCCTTTCGATCCGGTTACTGGCGAAATATGCTTTTAAAAGACCGATGCTCACCGGATTTCCATGGTTAGGAACACCCTTTTACTGAATGGGCAATCCATGGGTCCGTAAACCAAAAATCCAGGAAAGGCTGAAACCAAACAGAATCGCCCGGACCATTCCCAACGCCTGCGCCTGAATCCTGTAGGCACTCCCTTTACCGAACCGCTGGAATCAGCAGCACGGGAGCGACGGAAGAACGGGCCACGTTATGGCTGACACCGCCCAGGAAGAGTTCACCCGCAAAGCTGCGCCCTTGGGTCCCCATGACGACAAGCTGCGCATTGCGTTCCCGGATCAGGCGCGTGATCTCTTCGAAAGGCGTCCCATAGCAGACTTCGACGTCAATCTCAGAAGCACGTTTCTTCAAGAGTCTTTGTTTCAGGTCTTCCAGGCGGCCGCGATCCAAAGAGTTGAACTCCTCCAGCCGCGCCTTCAGGTGTTTCTCCAACTTTACCCTGTCCTGGACGTGGACCAGCGTCACCTTCCGGGCCCCATGGGCGACCAGTTGCTCGACATAACGGAAAGCGTTTTCGGCCATTTCCGAAAAATCCGTGGCGAATAAGACATGGTCGTTGAAACCGCAGCGGGAGACAGGCGCACATGCGTTGTCTTCGCCCGGCTTCTTTTCAACAGGAACCACCAGGACCGGTTTTTTTGTACTGTTAAGGATGCCGTAGGCAACGCCGCCCAGGAGTTTTTCAACGACCAGTGACTGCCCCTGGGTGCCGACAACGATCAGGGAATAATCCTCCTCAACCGCAATCCGGTTCACTTCCCGCTTGGGGGCGCCGACGACGGTTCTGGCTTCCACCGTAAACCCTTGGCCCTCCATGATCCCTTTCTGCTCCTCCAGAATTCTTTCAATTGGTTCGGTATGGTAGGACAAGGCCGTTGATGCCGCCTCCCGGAAGGTAAGGCATTGCAAAAGCAGGCATTCTTTCGCACCGTAGGCTTTCAACGCGCCGAGGCAACCTACCACGGCGAACGAGGCGGGGGAAAGATCGGTTGCTACAATTATACGTATAAACATCGGGGCGATCCGTTCTTTATGTATTCTGCGATTTCGCAGGTTGTTCATTTTGCCTTTCGGGGAACCAATGCTTCGTCCGGTTGGCAATCTTGACCAGTGCCAGCATCACAGGAACCTCAACCAGCACGCCGACGATGGTTACGAGAACCACTGGGGAAGAAGCCCCGAAGATGGTGATGGCGACCGCGACGGCCAGCTCGAAAAAGTTTGAAGCGCCGATCATTCCCGCGGGAGCGGCCACGTCATGACAGAGACGGAGCTTGCGGCTGACGAAGTACGCGATGAAGAAGATCAGGAAGGTTTGTATGATCAGCGGAACGGCGATCAGCAGAATGTGCAGCGGATTTCCCAGGATCACCCCGCCCTGGAATGAGAAAATCAAAACAAGTGTCAAAAGCAGACCGCCGATGGTGACGTTATTGAACTTCGTGATGAACTGGCGATGGAAGTATTCCTCGCCTCTGCGTTTGATCACGCCATGGCGAGTCCAGATTCCTCCGGCCAGAGGGATGACGACGAAGAGAACCACGGAAAGAAACAAAGTATCCCACGGAATGGTGACGCCTCCGATGCCGAGCAGAAAGACAACAATGGGAACGAAGGCGATGAGGATGATCAGGTCATTGGTGGCAACCTGGACGACGGTGTAGGCGGGACTCCCCCGCGTCAGATGGCTCCAGACAAAAACCATAGCCGTGCAGGGAGCGGCGCCGAGAATGACGGCCCCGGCAAGATAATCTCTTGCCAGATCCGCCGGAATCCATGCGCTGAATAGATAATAGAAGAACAGCATGGCGATTCCGAACATGGTGAACGGCTTTATCAGCCAGTTCACAGTCCAGGTGAGGTAGAGCCCAGCCGGCTCCTTGCGCACATTTTTGATACTGGTGAAATCCACCTTCATCATCATCGGGTAGATCATCAGCCAGATCAGTACCGCGATCGGGATCGAAACCTGCGCATACTCGAACCTGGCGAGGAATCCCGGGATGGCTGGAAGAAATCTCCCGATCAGGATCCCGGCGATCATGCAGAGCACGACCCATACGGTCAGGTTTTTTTCAAAAAAACTGATCCCAGTGGTTTTATTCTGTTTCAACATTTCTCGATCCCGGGTTCGAAGTCGTTCCCTCCCGATAACCGGCGGCGTAGGCCTCGAACACGAGTTTGATCTGGTCGCGCACGCGGCGGAACTCGGCCGTGATTTCCCCGTCGGTGCCGGTGGTGTGGACGGGGTCGTCGAATCCCCAGTGATAACGGTTCGCCTGGCCCGGAAACATCGGGCAGGCCTGGTCGGCGTTGCCGCAGACGGTGATTACGGTGTCGATGTTCCGGTCAAGAAATTCGTCCATGTGTTTGGAGCGGTGTCCGGAAATATCGATGCCGATTTCTTTCAGGGCCTCGATGGCCTTCGGATGGACGTAACCCGCCGGCTTGGAGCCCGCGCTGTGGACGTCGAAGAGGTCTTCAGCCGCGTTTCGCAGGATCCCCTCCGCCATGTGACTGCGACAGGAATTGCCGGTACAGAGAATGAGTACGGTCGGTTTGGTCATCTGTGGTAGATTGAAGAATGAAGATTGAAGATCGAAGAATGGAGTGACGGAGTGGGGGAAATACTCCAGTACTCCATCACTCCATTTCTTCTTCCTCACCCGTGGCAGCCGCAGGACGGTCCGCAGGCGTCACCGCCGCCGCCATCGTCTTTTTTCAAGAGGCCGTAGCCGCCCAGGATGACACGCCGGATGGGTTCGCCCGTTTCCGGGTGATTTTCCAGCGGTTTGTCCTTCATGCTCTGTTGGATTTCGAAGAACTTCGGCTCTTCGCCCTTTTTTTCGGGTATGGTTTCGTAAACGTAGGTGGTCATATTAATACATTCGAAATAGAAGGAATGAAAATCCATTTGAGACACTTCTTGTGGCGACCGAG
>PXDC01000087.1 GCA_003565135.1 Verrucomicrobiota bacterium | reverse complement strand
GTCTGCGGCATCCCCTGTATCCGGTTTCCCGTACAACGCAGCTACGATCACCGCGAAATACGCAGCGCGGTCGAAAGCTGCGCCGTGAACGGCGATTCGTAGACCCGGCTTTCAATCGGCCGCCGGCGCCGGGCGCGGCGCTACCACGGCCCGCACCGCCCCCTGCAGGAGCCAATCGAACCCGACATCGGATTCCGGGTGCGGACTGACCAGGACCAGCTTGCCGGCGCCGTGGGAGGCGGCCACGATCGCCGGCGTATCGATCTTGGGTTGACTTTCGGCGTCATCGGCCCCTTCCACCCCGCTGCGGAAATAGGCCAGCACGTCGAAATCCTCCGGCTCCCGGTCCATTTCGAATCCCTCTTCCGGAAAGAACAGCGGCCCGTTGGCATAACGCACGGATAGGGTTTCCCGGGTCCGGCGGCCGAGAGTTTGGCGACCGGTGTCGGTGAGTTCGATTTCCACGCGTCCCCGGCCCTGCTGCCAGGGCCGGTAATGGAAAACGGTCAACAAATCGAGGTAGTCGTCCAACCGCGCGGTGACGAGGTAGGCCCCGTCACAAATGCCCAGGTAACCGCCGCGGGGTGCCGGCGCAACCGCCGCGTCAGGCGTAGGAACCGCCCGGGCTCGGGCCCAGTTCGGCGCGGCGCCGGCGGCGATCCCTCGCCGCCTCCGCTTCGTACCCGCTTTCCCGATACGCTTTAAGGGGGTCGGGAGGAAGCCCGTGTTTCTGCCGCCAGGCCCGGAGCGCGGGGGTCACGTCGGCGAAAAAAGCCCGCCGCAGGCACTCCTCGGCATCGATCTCACTGGTTCGCCCGCGGGCCGCCTTTAACGCCTCCCGGTCGACGAGCGCCGCCTTGGCAAAAAGCTCCTGGGCGTTCACCACCGTCTGAATCATGGCCTCGACCTTCGGTTTGAGGTTGTGGGACTGGTCCACCATGTAGGCGATGTCCGGATCGGTGCCGGTGTCGTCCCGCCAGGCCAGGATTTCATTAAAAATACGGAAAGCCTGGTACGGATCGATGGACCCGAGTGTGAGGTCGTCGTCCGCGTAGCGCCGGTCGTTAAAATGAAATCCCCCCAGCATCCCCTCATCCAAAAGGAAGGCCACGATCTGCTCGATATTCTGGGAAAGGTAATGATGCCCGGTATCCACCAGCACCCGGGCGCGGGGACCGGCCTTTTGGGCCAGCACGTAAGCCATGCCCCAGTCGGCGATATCGGTATGGTAAAAAGCGGGCTCGAAGGGTTTGTACTCCACCAGCAGCGTCTGTCCGGGCGCGAGCCGGTCGTGCGAGGCCCGCAGGCATTCCTCGAACCGGCGCTTGCGTTCCCGCATGCTGTCCTGGCCCGGATAATTGGTGCCGTCGGCGAACCACAGGGTCACGCAACGGCTCTCCACCGCTTTGCCCAGCTCGATGGATTCGAAGACATGGTCCAGCGCCCGTTTTCGAATCGCCGCGTCCGGATTGCCGAACGACCCGTACTTGTAGGCCTGGTCCTGAAAGAGGTTCGGATTGATGGAACCGATCCGGACGCCGTGTTCCATCGCCTGCCGTGCCACCTGTTCGGGCCGGCTGTCCCCGTCGAAGTCCCAGAGGACGTGCACCGCCACCAGCGGGCAGTTCCCCGCGTAGCGGTTGACCTGCCCCGCGTCGGAAAGTTTGTCGTTCAGGTCGATGGCGGCGGCATCCTGGAGGTATTTGCCGAAACGGGTCCCGGTGTCGGCGAATCCCCAGCTGGGGATTTCGATTTCGAACCCATCGAGGGCCCTGGCCACTTTTTCTACGGCGGAGTCTTTCATGTCGGTCCTGTTCCCGGGGATTCCACCCGATTCTATTCCGGCGGTCAACGCCTCAACCCGCGGCGCGCGCGCCCCGACCCCCGATATCCCGAACTCACTCCAGGTAAAGCCCGTCGCGAATGCCGGGGCGGGGCGCAAGCTTTTCCCAGGCGGCGCGGAACGATTCCACGCCGGTCGCGAAGAGAGGGCTGACCTCGATTCGGTGACCGGGCACGCCGTCGGCATCCGCCGCGATCGCGACACCCGCGGCCCGGAACCAGCGGGCGAACTGCTTCATTTGGTCGCGCACGCACGTCTCGGCCGAATCCGGACCGGTCGCGTTTTTCACCGGACTGAATTCGTCCTCGCGGGAAGTTTCCAGCACGAGCGGGTTGCGCGCCCCGGGCAACGCGTCGAAGACAAACATCTCAAACTTGATGCCATTGGGCTCGGGCGGAGCGACACGTTCACCGTTGTCGCTCACGTACGGCACCTTTTTCCTCGCCCGGTGAAACGGCAATGCGCCCCCGCGCCCCCCGGCTCCCCCCGCCAACCGTTCGGCAAATCCCACGTCGATGAGGTGAATGGCGATACTACCGGCATCGAACCGCAACCGTCCCCGGGCGTCGGTCGCGCGGGCCAGCGCCGGCGGCAGATCGCTGTACTCCACCACCTCCAGCCGCCCTCCGCGGACACCGAACACCCCGACCCGTTCACCCGGGTCGGCCTTGCGGACCATCTTGCTGGACATTTCCGAACCGCGTTCGAGATGAAACCCGAGAAACCACGGATCCAGCACCC
>PXDC01000195.1 GCA_003565135.1 Verrucomicrobiota bacterium | reverse complement strand
CGTTTGTTATCTCGGGCATGGGGGCGTTTTCTTCGATTCCGCGGACAAATTGTTCAAGATGTTCTATACCGCGAGTTGGCGTGGGGGAATTGCCTTGGCTACCAGTCGTGACGGGCTCCGCTGGGACCGTCCGGACCTGGGGCGCGCCGGCGGAAACCTGATCCTTGGCCCCGGCGATGAGAACGCGGGAGGGGACAATTGTGTGTGGCTGGATACGGAAACGGACAATCCGGAGGAGCGTTACAAGTTCATGATTACCCGCGGTCGTGACGAGCAGCGCCATTTCATACACACCCTGCACACGTCACCGGACGGCTTGAAATGGAGCCAGGGAGTCCGAACCGGACCGGCGAGTGATTACTGCTCGTTTTACTACGATCCATTCCGCAGGGTCTGGGTTTACAGTATTAAACAGAACGGTCCGCGCGGTCGTTGCCGGTACTACGCGGAGCATCCGGATTTTCTCGGCGGGGCGAAATGGGAAAACTCGGTGTACTGGATGAACGCGGACCGCCTGGACCGTCCGGACCCGAGGGTGGGCGATGCCACGCAACTTTACAGTCACAATGCGGTCGCTTACGAAAGCCTGCAATTGGGGACCTTTTACATCCACCGCGGACCGATAAACCGGATTTGTCAAGAGGGGAAATTCCCGAAGCACACGGATCTGGCACTGGGATACAGCCGCGACGGTTTTCACTGGGACCGGCCCGACCGTCGCCCGTTTCTTGCAGGCACGCGCCTGGACGGCGATTGGGATCGTGCCTACCTGCATGGTACGGCCGGCGTGTGTGCTGTGGTGGGCGATTACCTTTATTTCCCTTACACCGGATATTCCGGGATCGCGCCCGGCGGGTTCCGGGGAATGTATACCGGGGCCGCCGTCGGCATGGCGATGCTGCGTCGCGACGGTTTCGCTTCGATGGAAGCCCGGCGGCGGGAAGGCGTGTTAACGACGCGTCCGGTAACCTTCAAAGGAAACAGACTCTTCGTCAACGTGGACTGTCCCCTGGGTGAATTGCGGGTCGAGGTGCTCGATCTTGGGGGGCGTTTGCTGGAACCGTTCACAGGGGACAACTGCGAACCGGTGACCGTGGACGCGACGTTGACGGAGATCCGCTGGAAGGGCGATGGCGATCTTGAAAAAATCGCGGGAAAACCGGTGCGGTTTCGCTTCCGCCTTCAGAACGGCGCTCTGTATTCATTTTGGGTGACCCCGGATCCGGACGGGGCCAGTTTCGGTTACGTGGGCGCAGGCGGTCCCGGATTTTCGGGGGTCACGGATACGGAAGGGCGCAAGGCGTACGCGAAGGCGAGGGAGCTCAAATCGGACTGGCGCTCCCAAATGTACCGGAAGGGGCAGATCGATGCGTAATCCATTGGCGATTGTGGATGCCGATTGTGAGCCGGTGAAGCCGGGCATATTCATGAAATGGATTACGGGCAATGCTGGGGCCGGTATTATCGGAGGCCTTTTGACGGGTGCCTTGGTCTCCATGCAACCGTTGCTTTCAGCGGACACACCCCGGGAAGTCGAGGCGGAGGTGCCCGACCCGGGAAAACCGTTCCTGATCAAGGGGGCGACGCCTTCGGGAATGCATACGGTGAGGTTTGACGGCAGCGGAAATTACGCGGAGGTCCCGGCGAATCCGGAGGATTTCGACGGACGGGAAAGATCGGTCTTTATCGTCGCCCGTACCGCCGATTTTTCGGCGTCATCGAGTGTCGGCGCGGGGAGACTGCTGAACGGCGCGTACGCAATCATCGACCCGGACCAACATTCCGAGAATCAACCGCGGGTGCGCCATCGGACCGCGGATGTCTGGATTCAAGCCGAAGGTGTGTTGCGGGTCAATATGCGATCACGGGAGGGAGATTTCATCGGTGCAGGCACGCCGCCCGGCGGCGTGGGAGTGGACGAATTTTTTGTGGGCGTGACCCAGTGGCGTGACAACGGGGATGTGTTTGTCGGGGTGACGGATGCGGAGGGACAGCGTTTCAACGACACCACGACGGGGGCGACGGCCGATCCCGCCGGCCACCTTCACACAAGAATCGGAGCGGGCAGCAGGATCGGCAATACGCAGGTGGACGATTATTTCGAAGGAGATGTGGCCGCGGTTTTGGTGTATAATCGCAGTCTTTTTCTCTCGGAGAGGAACGCGGTTGAAGGCTACCTGCACCACACCTATCTCAGTGCCGATTTCGACCTGGATGAGCCGGGAGACCCTCCCGTCGTCGACGGTCTGGTTCTACATCTCAACGCTTCAAACGCAAACGTGGAGGAGGGGCGGGTGACCCGGTTGCGGGATGTGTCGGGACGCTCGAACCATGCGGACACCTTTTTTAATGCTCCGATTCCATCGGCACCTGAGATTGCGAGGATCGAACCGGAGGACCTTCCGAACGAGGGCATCCTGTTCGTCGACCACCGCGCCGACAATCGCTCCGGTCACGGCGGACATGCGATTACCGAGGCGCAGAACGGCGATATCATCGCATTTTACCCGAATACCTCGCCCACCTCCTGGGGCGGGCACAGTGTGAGCGGCTGGGCCGAGTACAAGATCTCCGAGGATGGCGGCG
>PXDC01000270.1 GCA_003565135.1 Verrucomicrobiota bacterium | reverse complement strand
TTTCTGGGCCACCGGAAACGCCGGGTCCCGTTGCTGGAAACGCAGCAAATAATAGTGATTGGTCAGCGCCAAATCGATCTCTCCCGCCGCCAGCGCCTGCACCAGGGAAGAATTGTTGGGATAACTCCGCGCCCGGTTGTCCTTCATGTCGCGCAGCCATTCAGCCGCAGCGTCCTCGCCTCGCAGGGAACGCAACGCCGTGACAAATGCCTGAAAAGACCCGTTGGTGGGCGCCCAGCCGACACGACCGCGCCAGCGCTCCGAGGCGAGGTCCTCCAACCTTTCCGGGAGGTCCGCCTCGTCCACTCGGTCGGGAGCGTAAGCCAGCACCCGCGCCCGCGCACTGGTCCCCAGCCACGTTCCCGCGGAATTGCGGTAGGCGTTGTCGAGCCCCTCGAGAAGTGCCTCCGGCAGGTCCGCGAAAAGCCCGCTCCGGTCTACGGCGCTGAGCGCCCCGGAATCCTGCGCCCAGAAAAGATCCGCCCGGGTGCGGGCGCCTTCCTGTCGCAACGCCAAAGCCAACTGCGCCGAACCCCCATACCGCACCACCGCTTCAATCCCCGTCTCCTCCTGGAACTTGCGCACCAGGGGATCAACCAAAGCGCTCGAACGCCCCGAATAAATCGTCAGTGGCTGCGCCTGCAGGACGACCGCCGCAAGGGAAAAAAACGCGACCACCGACCAACTCAGCCTCGCCACGGATTTCGAAAAACACACGACCTCTTTCATGAAATAATCTCCCGTAAGTTACGCATTTTCAGTACGGATTAAGCTATTAAGACTAGGTCTCATTCTCGTCAAGTCAACCGCGCGTTCGTTGTGATCAAAATCGCCAAGCCTTCCCATCTATCAACCTGAAGTCCCGATCTCCTCGCGGGAACGCCAGGTGTTCAGGCGGGGGACCAGCCATCCGGCCAGGAGCAATTGCAAGGTGTGATAACACAGAAGCGGGATCAGGATCAGGCTCAATTCAAGCGAACCCGGCCCGGTCGCCGCAAAGAGCGAAACGGCCATCGGCAGTCCCGCCACCAGCGTTTTCTGCGATCCGCACAACAGAGCCGCGATCCTCGACTCCGGAGCCAACCGGAATGCCCGGCCGAGGCGCCAGCAACTGTACGAGAGTAGCCCTAGAAACAGCCCGGATACGGCCAGGGTCGCGATCAGTTCGTTTTCGTCCACCCGGACCCAAACCGCCTCGGCGAAACTTTGGCAAAACGCGGCATAGATCAGAAACAGAATGAGCCCCGCGGTGACTCGTCGCAGGGTTGTCCGCTTGCGCAGCACCTTTTCAGCCAACCACTTTCGCGACATCCGACCCAATATCAGCGGGACAAGAATGAGCGTAACCACTCCGGCCAGTCCCTGCGCCAGGGAATACGTCTCGCCGGCACCCTCGGCCAGGAAAGCGAACACCACGACGGGTACCAGGAACACCCCGGCGACATTGGAAAGCGTGGCATTGAAGAGCGCGCCGGATACGTTCCCCCCCGCCAGCGAAGTCAGGGCCGTCGCCGAGGCCACGGTCGTCGGCAGGATCGCGAGGTAAATAAAGCCGGTACGCAGCGCCGGATCCTTGAGAAACGGCGTCGCCGCGAACAACAGCACCAGCATGATCAAGGGACTGAGACAAAAAATCGCCGACTGGGAACAGAGGTGCAGGCGGAGATCCCGCACTCCACGATACAGGACCTCCGGCGCAAGACTCAGTCCCTGAAGAAAGAACAGGACGGCCACCGCCAGCGAACGAATCCATTCACCGCCGGCAGGCCCGCCTTCGGCCGCGATACCAGGCCACAACCACGCGCCCGCCACCGCGATCACAACCCCGAGCAAAAACCCGTTCCTCTGCAAAAAAATCTTCAATGACGACTCCCTTCGCGCGCCGCCCCCGGCCACGCCTTGCCCGCAGGAAAAATCGTTTGCCCGATCGGGTCAATACAGCCCGCGGCCGACCTTTTGGAATCCACCGCAAACACGGGGCGCGCCTGGGCTTTTGACCTCGCCTGTCTCGATGGAATAAGGCTATATCGCTGGTATGCCCGAGATTTACGGTTTAGACGCCTACTCCCCCCGCGAAGTGGCACGAAAAGTCGAGAACATTGGCGTGGCCAAAGCAACCGCCCCCTTTGTTGAAAGCCTCATGCTCGGAATACTCGCGGGCGGCCTTGTCGGCCTCGGCGGCCTCTACTCAACCCTCGTTCTCGCCGATGCGGAAATGTCCCTGGCCGCGGGCCGCGTACTGGCGGGAATGGTATTCGCCATCGGCTATGTAGTCGCGATTTTGTCCGGGACCGAGGTATTTACCAGCAACAACCTTTTGGCCATGACGTGGGCCGCCCGAAAGATTTCGACCGTTCAGCTCCTGCGCCACTGGATCCTGATCCTTCTGGCCAACGGGATCGGTGCCTTGGGGTTGGCCCTGCTTTTCATCTTCTCCGGACTTCCCGCGCAAAATGACCAATTGCTGGGGAAACAGGCCCTGGAAATTGCTGTCCACAAAATCTCACTGCCCCTGACCCATGTTTTCTTCCTCGCGGTGCTGGGAAACCTTTTTGTCTGCGTCTCGGTTTGGGTTGCCATGGCGGGACGGT
>PXDC01000229.1 GCA_003565135.1 Verrucomicrobiota bacterium | reverse complement strand
GAAATATGGATAAAAAATAAGATTACAATACATGAAAATGATTGTGACAATAAGAGACTTACTGGCGTTTACCATGAGCTTGGTTTCTATCCAGCTTTGTGGATTGAGCCTTGTTGCGATTCCACTCGCCTTGTCGTATAGATATCCAATATTTCTGGGTAGAGTCTTATTATATTTTTTAACAGTATTTATTACGGGAGCTATATTTACGATTCTTCCGTCGATTGTCTACGCACTCGCTATCACCGTCGCGGCCAAGTTCACATTTCAGCGCGGCCTGTCTGTTGTCTGGATCTTGCTTTTCGGGATAGGACTTGTATGCTTCTTCATCTATGCGAGTGATGTTTGGCTTAGTGGTGCAATTGTATCTTTTTCCGACTTCATTAAAAGCTTATCGAGTCTTGTTGGCGCTTCCGCCTTGGCTGCTGGATTCGTTGGCTCTGGTATCGCGGCATGTGTCTACAGGATAAAGAGAGTCGGCTGGGATGCAGTGGTGGAAATCGTGGGATCACCCAATCTGGATGATGCCTTGCAGCGCTTCAAGGAAACGCTGGATTCTTTTGATGATTTCGACGAGTAGCGGCAGGGAGCACCACGCCGGACCAGGTCTTGATGCCAGAGATTGATAGTGCAGGATAACGGCAATCAGCATCACCGGTGGCGACCGATCTGCCGCCAGCGGTGATGAGCATGGAAGGAGCCGGTGGATGGAAATGGGGGTAGGTGTCGACCGGCGCCTTCCCCTTTTTACGTGTCACGTTTGAAGGCCCCTGCGCAGCCGTCAGCGCGTTTTATTGTCAGGACGGCTGTGGGTGCGTGGTTACCGTCCAAGTGCTTCAAGCGTGTGCCACGGCCCTTGAAAAGGGTTTTCCTGCTGGTACATGTGTGCGATGGGAATCCGGGCGTTTATGATCCCTTATCCAGTTTCTTCCCCGTCGCCATCTGGAAAGTCGAACGTCGCCGTTCATCGGTCTCGGGGGACGAAGTCCCCTGCGGGACGATGCGACGGCTGGTTCGAGATTATAATCCCAACACTTGATGAATTATGGCTGCAAGCGTCCACAAGCCAAACAATACAAAAAGCGATCCGACAAACAGAGGTCCATAAAACTTCTTCTGGGTCTCTTCTCTGGGAAATGTGATGAAAGACAATTGCTCGATCAGCTTAGATGGTGTCCCGTTTCTCATGGTCCGCTCTCGTTCGATCAATATCTTGATGCCAAGTCCACCAAGCACAAGAAGTCCTAGGCTGACGGCATAGGGCCAGATGAGGATTAACCAATTCTTCATTATTTCACCTCGAACGTCACAAATCTCGGGCGGCGTTTACGCCGTACTGAGAATTTGTTTGTTGTGTGCCGGGCTAGCCCGGCTGCTTGCTGGTGCGCCCAGCAAGCGTACCAAACGTTAATCATGTGTCAAGCATGAGATACCGTTTGCGTACTGTCAATGTGCAAGTTCAGCCACAGGTGGATAATTCCGGCATCTCCGGAAACTCGTCAAACGCACATGGTCATCCAGCAAGCAGGCGTTACTTGACGGCACGTACCGGCCGCTTCCGGTCCGAGGGAAGGAAATCCCGAAACCGGATGGCGGCATGCGAAAGCAAGATCAGTGGCAACTTCCTACTGAACTTCGCCATGCCGCTAAGGCTGTTCACCCAAACATACGGCCTCACTGTTCTCCGCTAAACCCGTTAGTGTGCAGCCGACTCGCCGAGTACGCGATCCGTGCGGTCGGTGGGGTGGGAGAGACGCCCCGCAAGGGGGAGGACCTATCCCGATATCCGACTCTCCATTTGTTCAGTATCTCTGCCAGCCACTCACGCTCTGGTTCCTTGAGGCACTCGCCGATTGTGATTCTGTCTGCACCATCGTCAAATCTCAACCTCTGGTCATCACCTAATCCCTCAAGAATGAACTCGGGGCATTCTTCCCGAGAAAGTTCATATGTCCTTCTCTTCTGAAAGATCATCGAGAACGGGTTCATCATATTCTGTTTCTTCCGCATCATGTAGTACGGATTCATGAAGTTTATGGGGGCTGTGCCGGTGTCGTATTTGAACCGGTTACGCTCCAGCGTGACCGATTCCGGCTTTGGAGGACGCAACATCAGGTAGACCATGGCTACGGCGAAGACGCCGCCAATCGTCCACATGGCGCGCCATGCTGCGAGAAAGAGGCTTGGACCATCACCTGTGAAGAGTTGTTTTCCGGCGGATACCAACCCAAAGAACCAGCCACAGAGCCAGAAACACAGGAACAGGATTATGAAATAGCGAAACGGGCCGCCGCTAGGCTTCTTCCAGAACAGCGTAACGCCATTCAGTTCCGACTTGGTCTGAATCTGTGAGTTCTTCGGTGGGTCAGGTGTATTCATATTCTCTCCGGATAACGATTAGCGCTTTATCCGAAGTGCCGCCGATTAACCCGCGTGGTCTTGTGCGGGGCGTTTTCCCGGCGGCATTTCGGATAAAACGTTGTTGAACAGAGCCGCTTCCACGCCCTGCACCACTGTGCACGATGGCTAAAATGACCCTGCTCAACACTGATGGGACTTATAGCGCGTTTCGGTTAGGGGGAGCAACTTTTT
>PXDC01000385.1 GCA_003565135.1 Verrucomicrobiota bacterium | reverse complement strand
ACTACCCAGGATGGGTTGCGGACCTTATAAAAGAACATGATTGTGGACGGGCGGTCGCTCCGGAGGATCCCGTGGCTTTTGCTGACGCCCTTTGTGAGCTGGCCCAGGATAAAGAGAAGAGATCATTAATGGGTAGTAATGCAAGGCGGCTTGCTGAAGAGGTTTTTGGTCGGGAACGGCTTTCAATGGAATGGGTGAAATTCCTTGAAGAAATTGGGGCGAAAACATCACAGCAAAGCTAGTTGCATTTTCGGGCCGGCTTGACGCATGCTTTGATTGTCTTGCCCCCTAAACAAAAAAAGCGGACGCCTTTTCAGAGGTAATCCGGAGCAGTGTCGGAAGTTCGGCATAAATGCGTGGAGGTTGGCGGAAGGCCAAGGTGACTTCATTTGGCCCGTAGCTTGGTGACAGCATGGAATGCGATGTCTGGATAGCGTTGGCATCGCTCTTGGAGAGCGGGCCACGACTGATCGGGGTAGAGGAGCGATTTAATGACAATGAGGCAGACACGCAGCCCGGCGAGAGCACAGTTAAGGGGGTAACTTTTGGAGCGGGTCTTGTCTTCTCGCATGCAGTGGTCGCGCACCCAGTGGTTGCGGATTTCACAACCGCCCCAGTGGCCGCGGGCGAGGCTTGCAAAGCGCTTGGCACAGCCTTCCACGGGCGGGTGGCTGGTGATGTAGAAGGCTATTTGCGGTGTTTCGTCTTGGGCTGTTGTGCGGGTGCGGCGTATGACGACCAGACTGCGTGCACCGGGCAGTTTGGCCTCCAGTGGCTCGAAGGGATAGACACTTATGCTTCGTTGGTCGAAGCGCCCGTGGGTGGTGTCGGGTTCTTCGGTGTGGGTAAAAAGGGGGTGGTTTGTGCCTTGAGCAAGGCGGCTTGGTAAGCGTGACGGTTTTCGTCTTTGATTTGAAAGAAAAAATCGCCGCCTGCTTCGTTCACGGCGTGGGCCTGAGGGCGATTGGCGTTGAGTGCGTCGCCGGTCACGGTGGCCCCTTCAAGGTTGGTTTTGCCGTAAAGATTCAAGGCTAGGGTTTGTTCGCCTTCGCGCTTGTTTTCGTCGGTTTTGGAAACTTCGGCGGCAAAGCCCATGGCCACGGGAGCGCCGGTTTCGTGATCGCTCAGGCATAGGCTCAGGGCTCGGTCGCGGATCCATTTGCCGTCCACGGCAAGAGCTCGCGGGAGGGTGCCCAGATTGGTGCCCAACCAAGTGTGCAGGCAGTGGGCAAACTGCTCCGGGTCGATCTGAGTGAGGAAGTTGTACAAGGCCCGCCAACTGGGGACCTTCCGAATGGCGGTGCCTTTTCTAAGCGGGAAGTCGAGCCAGGCGCGCTGCTGCTGCGTGAGCAGGTTGCCGTAGCGTTGGATAGAGGTAAGGGAGTCGCGCCCGGCAAACAAGGCCATGGTGATGAACACGAGCAAAGAGGAGGCGGGATAGGTTCGGTTGTTGCGCCGGGGGTCTTTGAAGTGCTCTTGAAAATGCGTGCGCAGGTTTTGCATCTGCCCTTTCTTCAGGGCCAGGTCGCGTTCGGGAGTGTCCTTGTTGAGGGCGCACTGATAGGCGGCGGGCACATCGACGGCGCTGAGGATGCGCAGGGCGTTGCGGTTGAGGCTCTTGATCCAAAGCTTTTTCGGGCGCCCGTGTTTTTGAAAATAATCGGCGCGATGGCGCTGAAAGCCTTTGGTCAGCCCCAGTGCCGTCCAGTTCGAGGCCTTGTAGCAGGTGCCTTCGAACTGCTCTACATCGGTGAAGGTCTCGGCCATGAGGGGACAATAACCGTGCCGGGACTTCCAGTGCGCGGGCAGGGCTTTGAGGGCCAGACCAAGGGCGCGTGAGGCGAGGTTTGGCATGCGCGTCTTGCCTAAGACGAGGAAACGGCGGTTTTGCACGATGAGCCCGAGGCGTTGGGCGCGCTGTTGATGCGTCCAGCCGATATGAGCTTCGCGGTCGGCGAGCTTCCAACAAGCCGGCCCCCAGTCGAGCAGGGCAACCCAACGCCCGTCATGCTCGATGAGCTGCAGCAGTTGCCGCCCCTCGGGGCAATCGCCAAGGTAATGCTCCTGGCCGAGCAGTTCGCCGGCACGGGCGAGTTCTTGCCCTTCGATGGCTCGAACGGTAAGATCTTTGAGGACAAACAAAGGCGGGTCCTCCGTGAAAACGGTGTCATTGGTGTGCTTCATCCCAATGTAGCACAGCACCAACTACCCCCATGGGCAAGCTTTTTTGCCATCCCCGTCTACCAGTAGCTTCAAAAATCTAAATGATGTTACCCTGGCCACCGCGCGCTCGGTTGAAAAATGAGGTTGACCTGTCGGCGAATTATGGGCTTGCTTATCCGTTTCCCCGAGGGGATGATTCAGTTTTCACAAACCTTGATTTATGTCGATTGAGATAAGAGTTCGTAAAGGAGAGCCCATGGAGCGCGCCATCCGGCGCCTGAAGAAGCGTTTGGATCGCGAAGGGATTATTAAGGATGCCCGGGCGAAACGTTACTTTGAAAAGCCGTGCGCGGTCAAACGGCGCAAGAAAAAGGTAGCCGCATTCAACGATATGCTGCGCAACAAGCGCAACAGTTGATTCGCCGGGGGGTGTTT
>PXDC01000108.1 GCA_003565135.1 Verrucomicrobiota bacterium | reverse complement strand
GCGGGGGGCGACTACGCGCTGATTCGTGCGGTGGAGGGGTTCGAGGATTTCACCCGGTTCGGCCGTCACCAGATCCGCGAGGCCGGGGTGGCGGCCGGGGACGTGGTGGTGGCGATCACCGAGGGGGGAGAAACCTCCTTTGTCATCGGCACCGCCTGGGAGGGTGTCGACGCCGGAGCGGAGGTGTTTTTTGTCTTCAACAATCCGGCCGGTGTGCTGGCCGAACACGTCGAGCGCTCCCGGGAGGTCATCGAAGACGGTCGCATCACCAAGCTCGACCTCGCGACCGGCCCCATGGGTATCGCCGGCTCAACCCGTCTCCAGGCCACCACGGTCGAATTCCTCGTCGTGGGCACCGCCCTGGAAACGGCCCTGCGCCGGTTTCTCGAAGACTTTCTGGGCGCTCCCGAACTGGATGCCGCCGGCGTACCGGCACCGGACCCGACGGCCCGGGCGGACCGGTTCCGCGCCCTCCTCGGTGAACTCCGCACGCCGCGGAACCGGCAAACACTGGCCGACTACGTAAAAGCCGAAGCGGAAATCTACCGTGCCGGGGGCCGCGTCACGTACGCCGCCGACCGGTACCTCCTCGACATCTTCACCGACA
This sequence comes from Verrucomicrobiota bacterium, assembly GCA_003565135.1. Taxonomy (GTDB): domain Bacteria; phylum Verrucomicrobiota; class Verrucomicrobiia; order Opitutales; family T3Sed10-336; genus PXDC01. Next base: position 11,093 of record PXDC01000108.1, on the reverse strand, counting down.
CCACCGAACGCTCGCCCACCTTCAGCCTGCCCCCGTTCCGGAAAGTCGACGACACCACCTCCGCCGTTTCCTGGGCGTTCGTCAAACACCCCGTCGACACGACCCCCGACACCTGGAAGCGGGTGCTGCGCCGCGACCCCCGCTGCCTGCAATGGGATGCTTCCGTGTACCGCGAACTCGGCGCACCGGAAACGATCGTCCGGAACCCGCCCAAGCTGGACCTCGAGGAACTCCACAAATTCCGCATCGGGCGCGAAGACGAGCCCACCCGTTACGAAACCGAGGTCAACGCTCTGGTCCTGCTGACCGTCGGGGACGAAGCGTCCCGGATGGAGGAAACGGGCCGGGCGGCGGCCTATTTCGACGGATTCCGAACCATGGCGACCCATTTCGCCCGCACCGCAGCGCTCGGTATCGGCGCAGCCCCCCCGGAGGGACTGGCCGAGCGCGGGTACCACATCACCTGTGACCTGCCGACCACCCCCCTCTCCCTGTGGGAACACACGGCCGCCAAACTGGTGCTCAACACCGTATCCACCGCCACCATGGCCCTGATGGGCCGGGTCATCGGCAACTGGATGGCCTGCGTAGAAGCGGGCAACAAGAAACTGATCGACCGCGCCTCCCGCCTGATCGCCGAACTGACCGGGGTCGATTACACGACGGCGTGCGTGCGCCTCTTCGAGGCCATGGAGGTCGTCACCGAACTGCGCCGCACCGGCACGAAGGTCATGTCGCCGGTCGAATGGACGATTGAAAAATACGGTCTCGCCCCGTACTACGCCGAACGATCCCGGCAAAGCAAAAAGTAGAAAGCGACCCCGCGCGGCGGTGGCTAAGACTCGCGTTCGACTATAAAGCGCGCCAGCGCAACCAGCGGCGTCACGGGTCCGGGAATCGTTTCGACCTCGGCCACGGCCTCGTCCACCACTGTATCCGCCTTGCGGATCGCCGCCTGGGTTCCGGCCAGGGCGACGTAACTCATCTTGTTTCGCCTGAGGTCGCTTCCAACCGCTTTGCCCAGCACCTCCGGCGTGGAGGTGGCGTTGAGGATGTCGTCGACGATCTGGAACGCCAGGCCGATCTTTTCCCCGTACCGGCTCAGCGGTTCGAGGTCGCTGTCCGCGGCGCCGGCGATGATGGCGCCCATGCGGCAGGCGGCGCGCACCAGCGAGGCGGTTTTCCGTGTGTGGATGCGGGTGAGGGCTTCGAGGTCCGGTTCGACGCCCTCCGAATCGAGATCCTCAAACTGTCCGCCGGCCAGCCCGCGGCTTCCGGCCGCGCGCGCCAGTTCCGCGGTGAGCCGTCCTCCCCTGGGCATGTCCCCCAGCAGTTCGAACGCCAGCGTCAGCAGACTGTCGCCGGCGAGGATGGCGTTGGCTTCGCCGAACGCCTTGTGCAGGGTCGCCTTTCCCCGGCGCAGGTCGTCGTTATCCATGGCGGGGAGATCGTCGTGAATGAGGGAGTAGGTGTGCAGGCATTCGATCGCCGCCGCGGCGGGCATCGCGGCTTCCAGGGAACCGCCGAAGGCCTCGGCCGAGGCGATGACCAGGATCGGCCGGATTCGCTTGCCCCCGCCCAGCACGCTGTAACGCATGGCGCGGTGTAACAGCGCGGGTCGTTCGGATTCACGGGGAAGGCATTCGTCGAGCTTCGCATTCACCCGCTCCCGCCTCTCCTCCATATAGTTCTTGAGATCGAACATCGATGGTAAATGATTTCAGGTTTTGGAACTTCTCAAGCAAATGCCGGAATAACTTCGAGTGATCCTGTACGTCCTGTATGTCGTTTTTGCGATCAATCTGCTTCTGCTCGGCGTCGTGGCGGGCAACGCGCTGCTGTGGCCTCGCGTCTCACGCGAGGCGAGACGAGAAACCGGATCGGTTTCGGTGCTGATTCCGGCCCGGGACGAGGAGGCGAATATCCGACCCGCGATCGAAGCCGCGCTCGCCCAGGGACCGGCGGTGGGCGAGATCCTGGTTTACGACGACCATTCAGCCGACCGGACCGCCGATCACGTCAACGGCCTCGCCCTGAAATCGGAGAAAGTCCGGCTGGTTCCGGGCCAACCCCTTCCGGAAGGGTGGTGCGGGAAACCCTTCGGCTGCCACAACCTCGCCGCGGAGGCGAAAGGCGAGTGGCTGCTCTTTCTCGATGCCGACGCGCGTCTCGCCCCCGGCGCGGTGGACCGGATCCTCGCTGAAACCCGACGCCGGGAACTCACCTTCCTGTCCTGCTGGCCGGGGCTGGAAGTCACGGGCTTCTGGGAGAAGGTGTTCATGCCGATGTTGAACTTCGTCGTTTTCACCCTGTTCCCCGCGCCCCTCGCCCAGAAGATGGACCTCCCGGCGCTCGGATTGGCCCACGGCGCCTGCATCTTCATGCGCCGCGAGGAATACCGCAGCGTCGGCGGGCACGCCCGGGTCAGGGACGAGCTGTTCGAGGATACCGCGCTCGCGCGGATCTGGAGGGAGGCCGGGTTTCGCGGGCTTTGCCTGGACGGAAGCGACCTCGTGCGTGTGCGCATGTACGATTCGGCGGCGGCGATCTGGAACGGGTTTCAAAAGATCTATTATCCCGCGTTCCGAACCGAAGCGGGGTTTTGGCTGTTCCTGCTGTTCCACTTTCTGGTGTTCCTTGTGCCCATCGCGGCGGCGCTCGCCGGGGCGTTCTCGGGAAACTGGCTCTGGCCGGCCTGGGGCGCGGTCGGCGTCGCCATCCTGGCCCGGATTCCGCAGGCGCTCCGTTTCGGCTACCCCGTTTGGTCCGCGTTTTTCCACCCGCTCGGTGAAGCCGCGCTGATTGCGGTCGGGCTCGCTTCGTGGTACAACTGTCGCTTCGGCCGGGGCGTTCCCTGGAAGGGCCGGAACTACCGGGGACCCGGCTTATGAGCGGCAAAAAGGAAAGCAGAAAGGCGATCGTGATCGGGGCGGGACTGGGCGGGCTGGCCGCCGCCCTGCGGTTGGCGGCGGCCGGATGGAAGGTCGCGGTTTTCGAACGCGCGGATTCCCCCGGGGGCAAAATGAATCGGTGGGAGGCCGGAGGGTTCCGTTTCGATACGGGCCCGTCGCTCATCACCATGCCCTGGATCTTCGAAGATCTCTTCCGGGCGGCCGGAACACGGATGCGCGACCATATCGAGATTCAAAGCGTCGATCCCATCGCGCAGTACATCTTCGACGACGGCACCCGCTTCTCCCATACCGCCGATCTGCCGGAATGGCTTAAGACGGTTCGTGAACTGGAAAACGGCGACGCCTCCGGTTTTCTTAATTTCATGGCCCTGGGCGCCCGCCTCTTCGAACTGTCCCGAAAGACCTTCTTCCAGCGTTCCCCTTATGAGCCGCCCGATGCGAACGTCCTGAAATCCCTCCGGCACCTTCCGCTCCGCTTCGCCTGGGGTAATTACGACCGGACCGTCCGCCGCTTCTTCCGCAGCCCGCACCTCAGGCAGATGTTCAACCGCTACATCACCTATGTCGGATCCTCCCCCTACCGCGCGCCGGCCACCCTGTCGGTGATCCCTTACGTCGAATACGCCTACGGCGGCTGGCATATCAAGGGGGGACTCTACCGGCTGGTCGAAGTCCTGACCGAACTCTGCGGGGCCGCCGGCGTCGAACTGTTCACCGGTTCGCCGGTCGCCTCCATCCTGCGGCGTAACGGGCGCGTCTGCGGCGTGCGGCTGGAATCCGGGGAAACCCGGGACGCGAACGCGGTGGTCATGAACGGCGACGCCTCCCGCACGCCGGCGCTGCTCGGCGATACGCAGGCCCGGCCGGTTCCGGAAGCGAAGCGGTCCCTCTCCGGACTCGTCTTTCTCTTCGCGCTCAGGAAACCCCTTCCGGATCAGCCGCATCACACCATTCATTTCTCCGCCGATTATCCGGACGAATTCCGGCAACTCTTCGACGAGCGCCGGTTTCCGGACGATCCGACCGTCTACGTGAATCTCCCGAGCCGCACCGACCGGAGCATGACGCCGGGAGAGGGGGAAGTCATGTTCGTCATGGCCAACGCCCCCGCCAACGACGGGGACCGTTGGGATGACTCGGCGGTCGCGGCCGCCCGGAAGCGGGTCATGGAACGGCTGCGCAAGTCGGGATTCGCGGACTTCGAGCCGGACGTGCTGCATTCCGCAGTGTGGACGCCGCGCCGCCTGGCCGAACGCTTCGACATGCCCGGAGGGTCGATTTATGGCCGGGTCTCCCACGGCTGGCGGGGCACGTTTCTGCGTCCTCCGAACCGGGACCGGCGCGTTCCCGGGTTGTACCACGTGGGCGGAAGCACGCATCCCGGCGGAGGAACGCCCACGGTGTTGCTGTCCGCCGCGATCACGTGCAGGTTGATCGATTATTATGAAAGGCGTTGAAGCAGTCCGATATTCGTGCATCGCGTTCTACGCCCTGCTGTGGTTCGGCGGGGTTCAGGCGTACATCTTTGCCGGCGGTCCCCCGGAGGGGCTCGAATGGACGGCGCCGCTGTTCCTGGCGTTCGCCGCGGTGCTGCTGGTAGGCTTCGCCCCGCGCACGGAGCGGATGGTTCTTCTGCTGGCGGGACTGGCGGGATTTGGCGCGGAGATTCTCGGCGTCCATACCGGCTTTCCCTTCGGACATTACGAATACACCGCGGTGCTGTTCCCGAAGTTTTTCGGGGTTCCCTTCGTCCTCGCCGCCGCCTGGCTCTTGCTCTTCGCCTATGTTCGACAGATGGTTCGTTCGCCTTGGGGCGCGGCGCTGTGGATGACGGCCATCGATCTGGTGATCGATCCCCTGGCCGCCAATTCACTCGGATTCTGGCGGTGGGAAGCCGGGGGGATTTACTACGATGTTCCCTGGACCAACTTCGCCGGCTGGTTCCTGGTCAGCCTGGTTATATTCGCTTGCGCCCGACGTCCGGCGGCGCCGGATCCGCAGGCGCGCCGTCTCGGCTTGAGCATCATCCTTTTTTTCACCGTCATCGCGCTCGCCACCGGTCTGCCGCTCGCCGGAGCGATCGGCGTGGGGCTGGTGCTCGTCCACGTCGCCTGGCGCCGGCTGCTCCGCGAACGGGAGGCCTCTTCGGTCTTCGATCCGTTTCCAGGGAACAGGAGACTCCGCCGCCATGGATGAACCGGCCACGGCGCTGCCCGAAGCGAGGGTGGTTTGGAACGAATCCAGGTGGGTCGGGTTCGAGGAGACGGTCAGGCGGCGCGCGTTGCGGCAAAGCGACGCCGGCGCGTGGCGTAGCGTGGTGCGCGCCTGTCGAAAGGTCATGCGGACCTACAGCACCGGCTTCTTCATCGTCAGCCGCTTTCTGCCGCGGTGCAAACGCGACCAGGTGGAGGTCATTTACGCGGCGGTCAGGTATCCCGACGAGGTGGTCGACACCTTTCCACTCCCGGCCGGCGATCGCCGTCAACGCCTCGATGCCTGGGCCCGCGCGTACGACCGGGCGCTCGCCGCCGGCGGTCTCCGCGAGAGCCTGCGCGCGGACGTTCCCTGCTTCCTCGCCGCCTTCGCCGAGGTGGTGCGGCGCAACCGCATTCCGCCGGAGCATTACCGCGATTTCCTCGCCGCGATGCAGGCGGACACGGGGGCGCGGTCCTACGACACCGTGGACGACCTGATCGAATCCTACGTTTACGGCAGCGCGATCGTCGTCGGCTACTTCCTGACGCATGTTTACGGCGCGCGCGAACCGTCACAGGAACAGTTTCCCCGCGCGCTGGCCGCGGCCCGCAACCTGGGAATCGGGCTGCAACTGACAAACTTCGCGCGCGACGTGGGCGAGGATCACGGCCGGAACCGGATGTACCTGCCGCGGGAGATTCTCCGCGCCGAGGGTATCCAAAGTCTGGATTCGGGCGACCCCTCGCACCGGGAGGCGCTCGGGAGCGTGGCTCGATTCCTGGCCCGCGAGGCGTCCGGCTATTACGAAAAGGCGGCCCGGGATCTCGACGCGTTCGCGCCCGATTCGCGTATCGCCATCCGGGCGTGCATCGATGTTTACGGTCAATTGAACCGGCGTATCCTCGAAAGCGAACGCGGAATCGTCCACCGTGAAAGTGTGCCGTTGAGGAGCAAACTCCGGGCCCTTCCTCCGAGCAAGTACTGGCGTATCCCTCTTGCGTATTTGATGCCATGATACACAAAAGGGAAAGAGGGGAGGGGGCGGGACGAGGTCCGGCCGCGATCGTCGGCGGCGGGCTCGGCGGATTGAGCGCCGCCATCCACCTGCAGCGCGCGGGCTTCGACGTCACGCTTTACGAAGCCGGAGAACGCGTCGGCGGCCGGGCCAATCTCATCGAACACGACGGCTTTCGGTTCGACACCGGCCCCTCCCTGCTGAATTACCCGTGGGTGTTCGAGGAGCTGTTCCGCGCGGCGGGAAAAACCCTGGGGGATTGCGTTTCCCTCACACCGGTCGATCCTTCGGTTCGTTTCCTCTGGCCCGACGGCATCGAGTTCAATCTGTCCAGCCACCTGGGACGGCTCCGGGAAGAGTGCGAGCGTCTGGAGCCCGGTTCCTCCGCCGGGCTGACGCGCTTCCTGGCCGATGCGGAATTCAAGTACCATTTCGCGTTCAAGAAACTGGTGCGCCGCAATACCGGAAATCCGGCGGCCTGGCTCGGAGCGCTGACGCCCGCGGAAATGTTTCGCTCCGCCGTCTGGCGTTCGCTGAACGGTGAACTCGGACGGTTTTTTCGCAGCCGCCGCATCCGCGAAGCCCTCGGGTCGTACGGCATGTACCTGGGCGGATCGCCCTGGTCGTTACCCGGCCTGTTTTCGATTCTGCCCTACGGCGAACTCGCCTACGGCCTGTGGTTGCCGAAGGGAGGGATCTACGGCCTGGTCGAGGCGATCGAGCGGGCGGCGAAGGAACTCGGCGTGGTCGTCCGCACCCGGCGGCCGGTCACCCGCATCCGCGTGAGCGGCGGCCGCGCGACCGGTCTCGCATTCGCCGACGGCACCGAGGAGGACTGGCCCCTCATCGTTTCAAACGTCGATGTGCCCCTCACACGCGAGCGCCTGCTGGGCGACCGGCGAAAGAACCGGACCCGGATGACTCCCGGGGTGATCACTTTTTACTGGGGAATCCGCGGGGACGTGGACAACCTGGACCACCACACGATTTTCCTGCCCGACGATTTCAGGGAAACCTTCAACGATCTGCTCAAACGCAAGCGCATACCGGATCATCCGCCGTTCTATGTCAGCCTCCCGTCCCGGACCGACCCGTCGCTCGCGCCGGCCGGCCACACCGCCGCTTTTGTCCTGGTGCCGACGCCGCTCCTCAGCGAGCTGGGGGCGATCGACTGGGACACCGCCGTCGCGAGGGTACGGGAGAGCGTCCTCGGACGGCTTCGGGCTCACGGCGCCTCCCTCGATCCCGCCCGGTTCGTTTTCGAGGAAGTCTGGACCCCCGAAACCTGGGGGAACCGCTTCGGACTTTTCGACGGTTCGGCCTTCGGCGCCGCCCATTCACTCTTCCAGCTCGGCCCGTTTCGGGCGCCCAATCGCGACCCCGCCATCGGCGGGCTTTACTACGTCGGCGCCGGCACCACCCCCGGAACCGGCCTGCCCATGGTGGTGCTTTCCGGCGAAATGACGGCGCGGAGGATTCTGGACGACCTTGGAGCGCACAAAGGCTGACCCCTCCCTTCAAGGGTGCTCATACCGGATTTCGCATGCGCGGGGTTCGCCCTTGCGGCTAGTGTTCGATTCCCTTCTGCGACGGAATATTGTCCTCGAAGGCGTGTTTGACCAGCTTCATCTCCGTCACGGTGTCGGCATACGCCACCAGGGCGTCCGGAGCATCCCGGCCGGTAAGCACCACGTGAACGTGCCGCGGGCGGTCGCGCAGGGCGGCGAGCACGTCCGCCGTGTCGATCCATCCCCAGTTCATGGGGTAGGTGATTTCGTCCAGCACCACCAGGTCGAACCCGCCGCCCACCACCGCCTGCCGCGCCGACTCCCAGCCCTCCGACGCCAACCGGCGGCTGCGCTCGAGATCGCGGACCTTCCAGGAAAAACCGTCGCCCAGGCCCTCGTGGGGAATCCCCAGCTTGTCCAGGCTGCGATGTTCCCCGAAACGGGCTCCCCGGGTTTTGATAAACTGGAACAACCGCACCCGCAACCCCCGCCCGGCCGCCCGTATGAGCAATCCCAGGGCCGCGGTCGTTTTCCCCTTGCCGTTACCGGTGTTGACGATCACCAGTCCGCGCCGGTCCCCGGTGGCCCGTCGCGGCCCCGCCTCGACCGGCGGCTTCGATACCTCGCGGTCATTCATGAGCGGTTCCCCGGTTGTTGCCTTTTACCTTTGAAAATACACATTAAGTACTGGCTTTAAATGAGACTGGCTTGCATGTTTTAATAGAGCCGATCATGAGACAACGAAAAACGAAGCGGCAACCGGCCGCGGGCCGGGCGGCCACCTGGGTCGTCACCTGCGCGCTGGCGATGCTCCCGTCGGCCGGGGATTCGACGGGGCCGGCCCCGGGGGAGTACACGCGGATCGTTTCCATCAACCTGGCCGCGGATGAACTGCTGCTCGATCTGGTCGACCCCGAACGCATCGCGGCCCTTTCCCGGCTCGCCTCAGACCCGGAGCTTTCCCGGCTCGCGGACCGCGCGGCCGCTTTCCCCTCGACCGGGAATACGGTGGAAGAGGTGCTCCGCTTCGAGCCCGACCTGGTTTTCGCCAGCCAGTTCACCTCCCGGAACGTCACCGGCCTGCTCGAGCGTTTCGGCATCGAGGTCGTCCGTCTCCCCGCGGCCCGGAATCTCCGGGACTGCCGCGAGCTCGTGCTGACGGTGGCGGCAGTGGTCGGGGAAACCGAACGCGGCGAGCAATTGGCGGCGGAAATGGACCGCCGGCTGGCCGAACTGAACCGGAAAGGCGGCCTCGGCACCGGCCCTGCGACCGCCCTGGTTTACGGCCACAGCGGCTACGTCCAGGGTCGCGACACCCTGATCCACGACATCCTGGAATCCGCCGGGTTCCGGAATCACGCCGCCGCCCTCGGGATCGCCGGAGAGGCCGTCTTCCCCCTGGAACGCCTGGTGCTGAACCCTCCCGATTTCCTTGTTCTGCTCACCTATCACGAGCGCGACCCCACGCTGGGCGCGATGCACCTCCGGCACCGGGCCCTGCGCGGCATCGCCGACCGCACGCACATCATCGAGATCCCCCTGAGCTGGACCATCACCGCCAGCCATTTGACGGTCGACGCGGCCGCCCGGCTCCGCGAGAAGGCGGAAAAAGCTCCCGGGGACGGGACGGAGGCGGCGCCGTGACCGGGATAGCGCCACGCTCCGGCCGGCCGTCGCTCACACCGCTCGTCCTGGCCGCCGTCCTGGCCGCCAGCGCGGTGTTGTCCCTCGGGATCGGCACCGTGTGGTTGTCCCCCTGGGAAGCGGCCCGGTGGCTCTTTTCCCCGGATGAACCCATGGGAATCGCGGTCCGCGAACTGCGCCTGCCACGAACCCTGCTGGCGGTCGTGGTCGGCGGCGGGCTCGGCCTGGCCGGCGCGGCGCTCCAGGGTTACACGCGCAATCCCCTGGCGGATTCCGGGCTGCTGGGAATCAACGGGGGCGCGGCCCTCGGGGCCGTCCTGGTCCTGTACACCGGGTTCCTGACCGAACCCCGTTTCGTCCTCGCCATTCCCCTCGGCGGGCTCGCCGGTGCGGCGGCGGCGACCTTTCTCATCGCCTGGCTGGCGGGCCGGGTTCGCGGTATCCAGACCCTGATCCTGGCCGGCGTGGCCGTCTCCGCACTGGCGGCGGCCTTGACCTCGCTGGTGCTCAACTTCTCACCCAACCCGTACGCGGCCCGGGAAATCGTCATGTGGCTCCTCGGCTCGGTGGCGGACCGGGGATGGGAGCACGTCGGCTTCGCGGCGCCCTTCATGCTGGCCGGAGCGCTGCTCATCCTCTCCTGCGGCCGCGGCCTCCAGGCCCTGGCCCTCGGCAGCGATACCGCCGCCAGCCTCGGCATCTCCCTGGGCCGACTTCGCGCCGCCCTCATCCTCGGTTGCGCCCTCGTCGTCGGCCCCGCCACCGCCGCGGCCGGCGCCATCGGTTTTGTCGGTCTGGTGGTCCCCCACGTACTGCGCCCGCTGGTCGGCTACGATCCCGCCCGGCTCCTCGTCGCCTCGACCCTCGGGGGCGCCCTGCTCCTCCTCTGGGCCGACATCCTGGTGCGCCTGCTGCCCGTCGAACAGGAACTGAAACTCGGGGTTTTGACCGCCCTGCTGGGGGCCCCCTTCTTTCTCTGGCTGATCTTCCGTCTGCGCCGCCTGGCACCGTGAATGCGACCCATGTCACCCGAACCCGACAACCCGCCACTTCTCTTCCAGGCCCGCTCGATGCACGTCCGGCTCGCCGGGCGACCGGTGGTCCGGGATGTCGACCTCCCGCTGCGGTCCGGCGAGCTGTTCGGCATCGTAGGGGCCAACGGGTCCGGCAAATCAACCCTTTTGCGCGCCGCGCTCGGGTTTATCCCCCGCCACCGGGGAGAGGTCCGATTCCGCGACCGCGATTTTTCCCGCTACACCGCCACCGAACGCGCCCGGGAAATCGCCTACCTTCCCCAGGACGCGGCCTGCCACTGGCCCATGGCCACGGAACGCATCGTTCTGCTCGGACGCCTCCCGTTTCTTCCCCCCTGGGGCCGCCCGGGCGAGGCGGACCGGCGCGCCGCCGCCCGCGCCATGGCCTCGGTGGACGTGGCGGACCTGGCGGAACGGCCGGCCACGGAACTATCCGGCGGCGAACGGCTGCGGGTCCTTCTGGCCCGCGCCCTGGCCGGGGAGCCGGCGCTTCTCTTCGCCGACGAACCCTCCAGCGGCCTCGATCCGTACCACCAGCTCCAACTGATGGAGCTCTTCCGCCGCCAGGTCCGCGGCGACGGAACGACCGTCGTGGTGGTCCTCCACAACCTCGCGCTGGCCTCCCGCTTCTGCGACCGCCTCCTTTTGCTCCACGGCGGCCGCACGGTCGCCTGCGGCACCCCGGACCGCGTCCTGACCCCGGAAAACCTCAAAACGGCCTACGGCATCGAGGCCAAAAACCTCGAATCGGACGGCGAACGGGCCGTCGTTCCGTGGCGGC
>PXDC01000055.1 GCA_003565135.1 Verrucomicrobiota bacterium | reverse complement strand
TTATGATTCTTTAAAATTTCTTTTGCTTCTTCATAAGAACATTTTCCAGCACGTCTTTCTACCATTGCTTGAACGAACTCATTGTAATCTGGATACGTTTCAGGATCTAAAATTTCACACCCTTTAATGTTAGGAAGTTCCTCTTTCTTTCCAATAAGCACAGGAATAACTAGTGCTTCTTCCGCTAGTCGTTTAGCGGCTTCGATTATTCTTGAATCGCTTGACTCAGGAAACACAATACGAATCCCTTGTCCTTTGATTTTTTCTTTTAACTCAGTCATTATGTTTGCCATATAATCACTCCTATCGACTATATTGTAGTAAAAAACCGATTTAAATGCAATGATTATCCGAAACAATAAATGATATCTTAAAACCTATGTTAAAATAGGATTAAGGTGATAATATGCAAACAGTTGATACCATACTTTTTGATCTTGATGGCACGTTGATTGATAGTAATGAAATTATTATCAAAAGCTACCAGCATGCCTTTAAAACAGTGTTTCCAAATTTAAAGGTTCCTAGAAAAACAATCATTGAAGCTATTGGTCCGCCGTTAAGAGTTATTTTTTCTAAGTACACTGATGACTTAATCGTTGTTGAAAAACTCATAAAACATTATCGCAGCTATTATACAGCAAACGAATCCAAATATTATGCGCTTTACGATAATGTTCATAAAGTTTTAAAAGTGCTTAAGAAAAAGAAAATCCAGTTAGCTATCGTAACTTCTAAATTTAAAGTCGCAGCTTGGCCTAGCTTTAAACACTTTAAGTTAGATCGTTATTTTGATGTGTTTATTGCACTGGACGACGTCAAAAAACCAAAACCTGATAAGGAACCTGTTCTCCGTGCGTTAGCCCATTTTAAAAACCCTAAAGCCATCATGATTGGTGATAACCAAAGTGACTTACTAGCAGGTAAAAACGCTGGTATTTTAACAGGTGGTGTCGCTTGGAGCATAAAAGGTGAAGCTTCTTTAAAAGCGGTTCACCCTGATTACATTTTTAAGTCGATGGAAGACATACTTACACAATTAAAAATATAAAAATGGAGGTTTAATTATGGATTGTATTTTTTGTAAAATTATTGATGGAGAAATCCCTTCTTACAAAGTTTATGAAGATGCGTTTGTTTATGCTTTTTTAGATATCTCACAAGGAACAAAGGGACACACTTTAGTGATTCCAAAGAAACATGTGGATAATCTTTATGGATTAGATGAACGTACTGCAAAAGCTGTTTTTTCTGTCGTTCCAAAACTTGCGAATGCCCTTAAAGAGGCATTTAATCCCATTGGATTAAATGTTGTTAATAATACTGAAAAGCCGTTACAATCAGTGAATCACTTTCACATCCATTTACTTCCTCGTTACGAAAATGACACCTTAAATATCTCTATGTCTAATAATCAATCGCTCTATGATGAATCTAAATATACGGCGGTTTCCGATGCCATTAAAAGTGCTTTAAATAAAGAAAAATAGACTTTCAAATTGAAAGTCTATTTTTTTTATTAAACAAATAGTTTCGCTAATGTTTTTACAATACGTCCTGTCGCGCCTTCTTTGCTATTGTATGAACTTCCCGCAATATCTAAATGAATCCACGGACGATCATTATCGACAAATTTTTCTAAAAATGCAGCGGCAATCGATGCGCCTGCCATGCGTCCGCCTTTATTTGTCATATCTGCTGAAAAACTCTTAAGCTCTTCTCGATATTTATCGTGAATTGGGAGTTGCCAAATATCTTCATTAACTTCTTTAGCAGCTTGTTGCAGTTCATTTAAGAATGTTTCATTGTTGGTGAATGCGCCTGTATACGCATCACCAAGCGCAGCAACTACAGCCCCTGTTAAAGTAGCAACATCAATTAAACGTGTTGCGCCTTTTTCTTGTGCAAACCACAGAGCATCCGCTAAAGTTAGACGCCCTTCTGCATCAGTAGAAACAATTTCAATAGTTAGTCCTTTTGCAGAGGTCAATATATCATCTGGAACGACCGCATTATCGCCAATTCTATTGTCTGTCGCAGCAATTACAACACTTACATTTGCTTTTGCTTCTAAGCGCGCGATAGCTTCAATTGCACCGAGTACTGTCGCAGCACCACCCATGTCCATTTTCATTGAAGGCATGCTTTGTGGCGTCTTCAAAGAATACCCCCCTGTATCATACATTACACCCTTACCTACAAGGGCAGTTTGTTCATCGCTATCAGAATTTCCTGTGTATGTCACATGGATTAATTTAGGTGCATCTGTACTTCCTTTATTAACCCCTAAAAACGCACCCATGTTCATACTTTCACAATCACTTTTTTCATATATTTTCACGCTTACATTAGGAATGCTATTTAAAGCTTCAGCGTATTCAGCTAATTTTTCCGCGTTTAAATAATTATATGGTGTGTTAATTAATTCTCGGGTATGATTTATCGCTTCACCAAATACAATCCCCTCATGTATCGCTTGATCAAGGTTTTTAGTTGTGGTGTAAGCTATCCCGTTGGTTTTTGGTTTATCTTCTGTTTTAAACTTATTAAAGCGGTATTCCGCTTTCGTTAATGTTTCAAACAACGGCGTTATTGCAGTTTCTTT
>PXDC01000010.1 GCA_003565135.1 Verrucomicrobiota bacterium | reverse complement strand
CCGACCAATCACTTGGATATCGACACCATCGCCTGGCTGGAAGGCTATGTCCGGCAACGCGTTGAAACCGTGTTGTTCGTGACGCATGATCGCGCCTTCCTGCGCCGCATCGCCACCCGCATCATCGATCTCGACCGGGGCCGACTTGCCGGCTGGGATTGCGATTACGACACATTTTTGAAACGCAAGCAGCAGTTGCTCGACGACGAAGCCGTGGAATGGGAGCGCCTCGGTCGCAAACTCGACCAGGAGGAAGCCTGGCTGCGGCAAGGCATCAAGGCCCGGCGCACCCGCAACGAAGGTCGCGTGCGGGCGCTGTTTGAACTGCGCGAACGGTTTCGTGCACGACGCGAGACCGAAGGCGTCAGCCGCATTGCCCTGCAATCCGCCGAACGCTCCGGTCGATTGGTCGTGAAAGCCGAAGGCGTCACGTTCGGATATGCCGGCTCGCCTCCGCTGGTCCGCCGCCTCACGCTCCGAATCGAACGCGGCGAGCGGGTCGGAATCATGGGGCCCAACGGATCGGGCAAAACGACTTTGCTGCGCCTGTTGTCGGGTGATTTGCAGCCGACCGGGGGCGTCATCACGCATGGCGCCAGACTCCAACCGATCTTGTACGACCAATTGCGCCGTCAACTCGATCCGGCACGGAGCGTGGTGGAAAATATCGCCGGCCATCGCGAGACGCTCACGCTCAACGGTCGGCCCCGGCACGTCTACGGGTATTTGCGCGACTTCATGTTCGACGCCGAACGCGCCCGCACGCCTGTTGGGGTGCTTTCCGGGGGCGAGCGCAACCGCGTCATGCTCGCCAAATGCTTTGCCGAACCGGGCAACCTGTTGGTCATGGACGAACCGACCAACGACCTCGACATCGAAACGCTTGAACTGCTCGAAGCGCAACTGCAGGATTTCGATGGCACCCTGCTGCTGGTCACGCACGATCGCGAATTCCTGTCGAATGTCGTCACCCGCACCCTGGTACTCGAAGGTGACGGTCATATCGGCCAGTATCCCGGGGGCTATGAAGACTGGCTGGCACAACGGCCGCGGCCGGAACCGTCAACACCGCCGCCGGCCAAGCCGGCGCAAGCGTCCCGCACGCGACGACGTCGCCTCAGCTACAACGAACGACGCGAACGTGACCGGCTGCCGGACACAATCGCGGATCTGGAATCGGAGCGCGACCAACTGTTCGCGGTGTTTGCCGACCCGGAATCGCTCCGACGCCCACCCGCGGAAATCGTCCGCGACCGCAACCGCCTCGAAGCACTGGAACCCGAAATCGAACGCCTGACCGCACGATGGGTGGAACTGGAGACGCTGGCCGAGGAGGAGCGCAATTGAATGCAGCGATTTCAGACACTGCCGGAAAACGGGTGGTTTTGATCACCGGGGACGGACGGGGCAAGACGACTTCGGCGCTCGGGCTGTTGCTGCGTGCCGTGGGGCATGGGGGGCGTGCATGCCTGGTGCAGTTCATGAAGCAGGTGCGTGAAAGCGGCGAACTCAAGGCGCTGGCGCGTTTTCCCGAAATAGATGTCCATGTTTGCGGACGCGGTTTTGTCCCGCACCCCGGTTCACACGCCTTTGTCGTCCATTGCGAGGCAGCGCGCAAAGGATTGCGATATGCGCAAACCCAACTCCGCGACCCGGGCATCGGCATGGTGGTGCTCGACGAAATTTGCGGCGCTGTCGCCAAGGGGCTGGTGTCGGCGGCGAACGTGATCGAGATCATCGACCAAGCCCACCCCCACGCTGTCATGGTGCTGACCGGACGTGATGCGCCGGAAGCGTTGATTGCACGGGCGGACACCGTCAGCCACATCCGACAAGTCAAGCACGCCTACGATCAAGGCCGCACCGCCCAACCGGGCGTCGAGTGCTGATTGTTCGGTTGACGGCAGGGGCATTTTTCGTAGACGCGGCGCCCTCGCCGCGTGTAGTCCTCGCGGAAAGCGGCGAGGCGCCGCTTCTACGTAGGCTGCAAATCGCCATATTGAGAATTGCTGGGGGTGCGATTCAACTTTGTTGAACCGCACAGAAGCCAGAATACAGGAGTCAGAAGCTTAAGTCAGCACAATCCGCACTCAATCCTCGGCTCACCGGTAGGATTGCCCTCCAGCCTGTCATAACCTGCTGTTTGGGATATCGTTGGAGGGCGACGCTCCCGCTGAGCCGTGTGCGGCAAGGATTGATAAATGCGCTTAACAAAGTGCAATTCGAGTATAAAGCGTTTATGACGGTTTGCACTTTTTTGTGTCTTCAATTATACGGACATCTCGAACAGGAGGCAAAAAGGCATAAGTCTTTGCAAATCAATTCTGTATTCTGACTCCTGATTCCTGACTCCTGTGCGATTGCAATTAATTGCAATCGCACCCAGAATTGACGGGTGCCAAAGTTCAAGATTGACGGTTGACGTCAAGCTGTGATAGGCTTCATCCATCTTGCGCATGAACCCTCTCGGGGGCGACGCCGCCGCGGGCGTAATTCAATGGCAGAATGAGAGCTTCCCAAGCTCTATACGAGGGTTCGATTCCCTTCGCCCGCTCCACTTTTTATCCGCAAAAACAACCCGTTTTTCCAAGGAAAAGCGGGTTTTTT
>PXDC01000408.1 GCA_003565135.1 Verrucomicrobiota bacterium | reverse complement strand
GGCCGAATCCAGCAGAAGTTTCAGTTGCGGGTCTTCGCCCGCGGATACGCGGGCGCGCCGGGTCGAGCCGAAGGCCGCTACCCGCGCCTGTTTCAACTTCAGCGATTTGACCCCCTCGAAATAGGCCATATCCCGGGGATTGGATCCGGGCCAGCCACCCTCGATATAATCGACCCCGAATTGATCGAGTTTCTCCGTAATCCGAATCTTGTCCGTCACGGAGAAGGATATCCCCTCTCCCTGCGTGCCGTCGCGCAAGGTCGTGTCATAGACGATTACGGAATTTTCGTTGCTCATAATGGTAAATCGATAAGTCGGGTGGGTTCATACCGGTTCCGGGGCTCCGTCCCGGCGGCAGACAACCGTGAAATACCGAGGCATAAAACATTTCCCCGCGAATTCAAAACTTTAATTGCCGCCCGGCGAGTCATTCCCCTCGACGACCCGACGCCTCTTCCGGAGTCCGTATCCAACGGGCGAGCCACCGATCGACGGTTTCACTGGAAGGTGCCGACAACTGTTCCCGCAGGCGAAGCATATCGCGGCGGGTCGATTCCCGTCGAGCGGACGAGTCGACGCATTCCCTGAGTTCACGGGCAAGGTTTTCCGGCAACGCGCGATGCTGGATGTATTCGGGATACATCGGCTTATCCAACAGGAGATTGGCGATCCCCAGGTAGGGAATGGTGATCAGCGCCTTGCCCAGCCAGTAGGTGACGGTGCCCACACGGTAAACGATGGCTCCGGGAATCCCGGCCAGCGCGCAGCTCAGCGACATGGTACCGGAGCTGGTCAGCACCGCTTTTCCGGAAATCCGCTCCGCTTTGTCGGTCAGCTTCAGTTTCGCCTCCAGCGTCGGCCATTTGTTAACCTCCCGGAGAACCACCGCGCGGATCTCGTCGTCCGGGGTGACAATCGTGGCGGTTTCATTCGGTTTCTCCTTGAGCAATTCAGCGAACCCGGCCAACAGCAGCGGCAGAATCCGGCCGACCGCGATTCGGCGGCTTCCGGGCAGGAGCAGTATCGTTCCCTCCGGATCGTAACGCAGGCAGGGCGTGTACCCCTCGGCCAGGAACGGGTGACCGACAAAGTCCGCCGCGATGCGGGTGTCCCCGAAGGAGTCCACTTCAAAGGGGAAAATCACCGCCAGCCCATCGAGCACGCGTGCCATTTTGAAACGGCGGCCCTTCTTCCAGGCCCAAACCTGCGGACTGATGTAATACAGGAGGCGGATGTCCCCGCCGCCCCGGTGACTCAATCCCCGCCGGTGCAGGGCCTCGCACAGGCGAAGATTAAGTCCCGGGTTATCGACAAAACAGATGTTTCTCGGACGGTACCGGTCGACCCACTCCAGAATCTTGCCGAAAAGCGCGCGAAAATACCCGAAATGCTTCAGGACCTCAAACACCCCGACCACCGACGACTGGGTCAAATCGTAAAGGAAGGTCGCCCCGGTATCCCGCAGGGCGGGCCCGCCCATCGCCGCGACGCGAAGCCCGGGATGGCGTTCCCGCAAACGCTCCACCGCACGGGCCGCATGCTGATCTCCGGAATGCTCCCCGGCGATAACCAGCAGGTCCGGCCGTTCCCCGCCGGGCGGAGGGGGGAATGCGAAAGGCAATGCGAACGAAGATGACATAGCGGCGATATTTTTTTCCGGAAACGGGGAAAGGATTCATGCAGAACCACGCCCCTGACGTTTTCGCGGCGGATCCTGTTAATTCGCCTGGCGGATCTGGTCGGTGATGGTGATAGCCAGGTCCAGGGCGGATTTCCCCAGCGCACCGCCGACTTTCGGCTGCCCGGAGCCGTCGATACTGTTCACGAAGGAGGCGAGTTCCAGCTTGAGCGGCTCTTCCTTCTCGATGGGAATATCGCTCTTCTTCAAGGTTGTTCCCATCTTTTTGATGAGGTGCCCCACCTGGTTCATAAAATCGAGGCTCAGGTATGCGGACGGCTGAAAAATCCGGATCTCACGCAGCTTCTTCAAGCTCACCCGGCTGGCGTTGAGATTAGCCACGCACCCATCCTCGAACCGGATTCGAGCGTTCGCGATATCCTCGGTGGCCGAGAGTACATTGACGCCGACGCTCTCCACTTTTTCGACCGGGGCCTTGACCAACTGTAAAATAATCCCGATATCGTGAATCATCAGGTCCAGCACCACGCCGACCTCGGTGCCCCGGGGCTGAAACGGCGCCAACCGGTCGGCGGTAATGTAGCGCGGCCGGTCAACCTCATTTTCCAGGTAGCCCATGACCGGATTGAAATGCTCCACATGACCGACCTGAACCAGCCGATCGTTCCGCTTGGCCGCGGCCAGAATCTCTTCCGCCTCCTCGAGATTGAAGCAAAGGGGTTTTTCGATCAACACATGGCATCCCGCCTCCATGAGGGGAATGGCCACCTCGCAATGGCGGTCGGTGGGTACGACCACGCTGACCCCTTCACACGCATCGCCCAGTTCCTCGATGGTGGAAAATACCCGGCAACCATGCCGGTCGGCGACTTCGCGCGCCCGGGCCGGGTCGGCATCGCAAACCCCGACCAGCTCGCATCCGGAAAGCTCGCTGTAAATTCTGGCGTGATGCTGCCCCAGATACCCCACTCCCG
>PXDC01000493.1 GCA_003565135.1 Verrucomicrobiota bacterium | reverse complement strand
CGCTGCAGACTTCGGCGCAGGATGTCGACCTGTCCGGGGATCTCCCCGTCCTTGTCGACGTCACACTTGAGAACCGGGGTCGCCACGCCGCAAATGGCGAGGCCGGCATCCGCCGCTCCCTGTTTGATCTTTCCGGCCTCGTCGTCGGTGAGCTCGTGCGGGAGCTTGTTCCAAAGGCTGCGGATTTCCAGGCCGTCCAGGGAGAATTCCCGGGCAAACGCCAGGACCCGGTCAAAATCCTGCGACACTTCGTCGGTGATGATTGCTGTTTTCATAAATTTTCTTCAGGAAAGGTCCACGGACTTGCCGCTTTCCCGGCTCTGGTTGGCGGCTTCGATAAAGCGAATGATCTCCACCGTATCCTCCGGGTCAATGGTGGGTTTCCCGCTATCGAACATGGTCAGGATGTGCTCCATCAAACCGACGTAATACGGGCGCCCTTTGTAGGCGTCGATCGGGCTGCTTCCTTTTTCGCGGTGGACGACGCCGCCGAATTTTTTGTTCTCCCGGCGATTGCCTCGTACCGTGCCGACCCGGCCGTCCGCCCAGACCCCGACGGCAACGTCGTGGTCGTCACTGCTGAAAACAGTCACCCGGGAACACCCCCGGCCCATGGCGGCGAACAACATCTCCACCGTGTGAATGCCGTACCAGAAAAACCCGGGCTGGGTGGGCTGGATGGCCATGGGGCCGTAGACATCGACCCCGAAGACCGGTCCGTTCTCGTCGTCGCGCAGAACCTCCTGGAATCCGTCCGCGTACCGCAGCGCGGAACAACTCATGAGCGGAATGCCGTTCTGCCCGGCCAGGTCGAAGAGTTCGCGGGCGTCGGCCCCGGACAGGGTGAAGGGTTTGTCGATGTAGACCGGCTTCTTGTAGGGCGCAATCCGGCGGAACTGGTCGAGGTGGACCCGGGCGTCCACCGAGGTGAGCAGGATCGCATCGCTCGCCTCGGCCACGGCTTCGGGCGAATCGACGATCGCGACACCCAGGTCGTCGCGCAATTCCTTCGTAAATCCCTCGACCCGGGAAATGCTGAGTTCAAAATCCGGCGAACCTCCAGGAAAAGCCGTGGCGATCGTGGCGCCCTCCAGGTGGTTCTCGTTGCCGGGATCGTTAAGTATTTTCGCGAAGGCGACACAGTGCGACGTGTCGCAACCGATCAGTCCGAGTTTTTTTGATTTTGCCATAATGCTGACTCCTTGTTCGTTGCGGTTGATGCATGGGGCGCCGTTTACGGGTCCCGCCTGTTCCCACCCCGCCGACCGGAGCGGATTCCCCCCCGGGATCCACCAATCCCGGGCGCGGGCTCACATTCGCTCACCCTCGCGCGCCCACTCGATAATCCGGATGACTTCGGCCGCGCTTTCCGGCGTCACCACCATGGGGGCACCCTCCAGCAGCACGGCGGCGACGTTGTCGTAAAAATCACCTCCCGGCTCCGACGGTGTCATATCGCGCTCCTCCTCCTGCCACGGCAGAACATCCTCGTTCCCGTACTTTCGTCCCGGCGCCGGCCCTTCCACCACGTCCAGGGTGGGGACTTTCGACGGGTCGTAGTAACGCAGCCGGGCCTTTTTGTCGTCGTGCGCAACCAGGGTCCCGCAACTGCCCAGCAACACCGTGCGCGGTCCGGGGAGGGCCTGGCAGGTGGTCACGACCAGATCCACGTTCTGGCCCTTCGCGTTTTTCATAAAAATGTGCACGTGGTCGTCGACGTCACCGGCGTCCTTGATGTGCTGCATGTCGCTGAGCATGGCGTTGGCCGGAGCGTCCAGGAGATTGGTCGCCAAGTCCACGATGTGGGGGCCGGTGTTGTTGAGAACCCCGCCGCCGTTCTTGCGCAGGGTCTGCCAGTCGTTGCGGCGGGCAAAGCCCCCCCAGGAGAGCTGGATCTCAAAAACGCGCCCAATGATGCCGCTGTCGATGATCTCGCGCAGGAAGCGGAACTCGGGACCGAAGCGGCGCTGGTGGTGCACAAACAGCTTCCGGTCCACCTTTCGGGCCAGCTCGATCAGGCGCAATGCGCCGGCGTGATCCATGGCCATCGGCTTTTCCAGGAGGCAGTGGCGCCCCGATTCCAGCACCCGGGTCGCGTCCGCCTCGTGACTCAGGTTCGGAGTGGCCACCACCACGACCTCCGCATCCGTCGCCGCCAGCAGGGCGTCGATATCCGGGTGCGCCCCGCAGTCGAGCTCCCGGGCCGCTTCCTCCCTTCGCTCCGCGTTCGGGTCCGCCACGTCGATCACCTTGAAATCGTCCCGTTCCCGGATCTTGTTGATATGGATGGACCAGCCGGCTCGGCCCAGCCCCACCACCGCTACGTTAATCGGCTTTTTCATAAAATTGGCTGACGGGTTTCCACATTGAGGCCCCCATTATGATCATAAATGTTAGAAAGTGAACACGTAACCCCGATTCAAAACAGGCTATGCCCCGGAAGTTCAAGGCGAAACTCGAAATCGAGAACAGATTCGGGCACGGCACGCCATTGACCCCGAGTTTGCCGCCGAAATCAACCAAAAACACTCGGTCGCGCCCGAATTCGAGCCCGGCGTTCCCCCGCGCCTCGGCGATTTCAAGGTTGCAGGTAACCAAACGGTTTACATACGG
>PXDC01000480.1 GCA_003565135.1 Verrucomicrobiota bacterium | reverse complement strand
GAGCGCGCGCTCGAGGCCATCCGCAAGATGCTCTCGCTCGAGGCGCTCGTGCGGCGCGACGGGCAGCGCATATCGGTCGCGGCGGAGGATCTCGTGCCGGGGGATATCGTGTTCCTGCAGTCGGGAGACAAGGTGCCGGCGGATCTGAGGCTCATTGAGATCAAGAATCTGCAAATCGACGAGGCCGTCCTGACGGGCGAATCCGTGGCGGTGGAGAAATCGCCGGCACCGGTGGAGGATGAGGCGGTCATCGGCGACCGCACGTGTCTCGCTTTTTCCGGCACGTTTGTTTCCTACGGGCAGGGCATCGGCGTGGTCACGGCCACCGGTGGGGATACCGAGATCGGCCGGATCAACCGTATGCTTTCGGAGGTGGAGGAATTGACGACGCCGTTGTTGCGGCAGATCGCGGGTTTCGGGCGAACCCTGACTGCCGGAATTCTGGGGATCGGGCTGGTTACCTTTCTGGTCGGTTTCTTTTTCCGCGGCTACGAGTTCGGGGAGATTTTCCTCGCGGTTGTCGGCTTGGCCGTGGCGGCGATTCCGGAAGGACTGCCGGCTATCATTACCATAACGCTGGCGATCGGGGTGCAGCGGATGGCGACGCGGAAATCCATTATTCGCCGCCTGCCCGCGGTCGAAACTCTCGGCTCGGTGTCGGTGATCTGTTCCGACAAGACGGGCACCCTGACGCGCAATGAAATGATGGTTCGGGCAGTGGTGACGCCGGCCGGCCGGTACGAGGTGACCGGGGCCGGTTATGCTCCCACCGGTGATATACTCCGGGACGATAAGGCGGTCGACGTGGAGCAGCATGGAGACCTTATGGAGATCGTCCGGGCCGGGCTCCTGTGCAACGACGCCGTTCTGCGGCGGGGAGAGGATGCCGAGTGGAAACTCGAGGGCGATCCTACGGAGGGAGCCCTGGTGACGTTGGCCATGAAGGCCAGCCTGAATGTGAACGACCTGGGTAAAGACTATCCGCGCACGGACTCCATTCCCTTCGAGTCCGAGCACCGGTTTATGGCGACCCTGCACCACAACCACTCGGGGAATGCCTATATTTATCTCAAAGGCGCTCCCGAGCGCGTGTTGGGTATGTGCGCGAAACAACGTACCGCGGACGGGGATACGGAATTTGACGCGGAAAAATGGCGCGAGGTGTTTCAAGGCATCGCGCGGCAGGGGCAACGCCTGCTCGCTCTGGCCGTGAGTGCGGTGCCACAGGAAAAGCGGGATCTCGAATTCGGCGACGTCCAGGACGACATGGTTTTCCTCGGGGTGGTGGGGATTATGGATCCGCCGCGCGAGGAAGCAATCAACGCGGTCAAAGAGTGTCACAGCGGCCGGATCCGGGTGAAAATGATCACCGGCGATCACGCCTTGACCGCTGTGAGCATCGCCACCCAGCTCGGTATCGGAGACGGAGAAACCGTGCTTACCGGCGAAGAGCTGGAGAAAATGAGCGACGAGGAACTGGCCGGAAGGGTGTCGGATGTTGATGTATTCGCGCGCACCAGCCCGGAGCATAAGCTTCGCCTGGTGCGGGCGCTGCAGGCGGGCGACCAGGTGGTGGCCATGACCGGCGACGGCGTCAACGATGCTCCCGCCCTCAAACAGTCCAACGTCGGTGTCGCCATGGGTATAAAGGGGACCGAGGTCTCCAAGCAGGCCTCCGAGATGGTACTTGTGGACGACAATTTCGCCTCCATCACCGCTGCTGTGAAGGAGGGTCGGACCGTCTACGATAACATCAAGAAGGCGATCCTGTTTATCCTCCCGACCAACGGGGGGCAGGCATTCACGATTATTGCCGCGATCGCCTTTGGCATGACGTTGCCGATCACTCCGGTTCAGATTCTTTGGGTCAACATGGTGACCGCGGTCACGCTTGCGCTGGCCCTGGCCTTCGAGCCGATGGAACCCGGGGTCATGCGGCGGCCGCCCCGCCGTCCCAAACAACCGCTCCTCAGCGGGTTTGGGATTTGGCGGATCGGGTTCGTATCCGCGCTTCTGGTGGCCACCACCTTCGGTTTCTTTACCTGGGAATACGCACGCGAAAGTTCGATCGAGCTCGCCCGGGCGACGGCGGTCAACGCCCTGGTGGTGGGCCAGATATTCTACTTGTTCAGCAGCCGGTTTATCCTCGAACCATCCCTGAGCTGGCGGGCGCTCACCGGCAACCGCTACGTCCTGGGAGCGATCGGGCTGATTGTCCTGTTCCAGCTCGCCTTTACCTACCTGCCTCCGGTGCAGCACCTCTTTGGGACCGAAGGGCTGGCTCTTGCGACCTGGGGGAAACTGATTCTGGCCGGGTTGGGGATTTTTATACTGGTTGAAATAGAGAAGGCCATTTTTCGGAAATGCGGCAAAGCGCCCGACCGGGTGTAAGGGGCGGCCGGAGTCGAACCGGGCCGCGGGAATCCCGGTTGATCGTGAATCGGTATCAGGCGCCGGTCGCGCGGCGTCAGTGCCATTTTAAAGAACGGATTTTTCCATGAAACGCGTTTACCTGAACCTCGCGGTGGATGCCGCGGCGGCGGTGTTGTTCCTGGGGATGCTGGCGACCGGTTTTCTCCTTCGCTTTCCCCTTCCCCCCGGAAGCCAGAAGACCCACATCCTCTGGGGATTGACGCGGCACCAGTGGGGGACCGTCCACACGTGGCTGAGCTTCCTCCTGGTGGCGGTGCTCCTGGTTCATGTCGCCCTGCATTGGTCGTGGATCACGGGGATCGTTCGCCACCGGCTGGGGCGGCGCCCGGTGCCGGGACCGGGGGAACGAAAGGGGGGAGCCCGCAGCGGCTTCGTGGTTCTGCTGGTCGTGGCGGGGCTCTTTGCGTTGTTCGCCTGGGCCTCCTTTGCCGGAACCCGGATCGAGGAACAGCCGAGGGAACGCGAGCCGAAGCGGGAAGGCCGGCACGGGCAGCGCGGCTCCGTCGACCCGGTCCAATCCCCGCTGAGGATTCAACAAGAGGTGCGGAGCCGTTTGTCCGTCGCGGCTGTAGAGTCGGGTTACGATGAATACGTCCGCGCCCGCCACCGCAACCTCTGTCGCGATGATCGACGGCAACGAGGCCGCCGCCTCGGTCGCCTATCGCCTGAGCGAAGTTATAGCGATTTATCCCATCACTCCCTCGACCCCCATGGCGGAGTTGTCCGACGAATGGTCGGCGCGGGGCAAACCGAACCTCTGGGGCAACCTTCCCGAGGTGGTTGAAATGCAGTCCGAAGGCGGCGCCGCCGGGGCGCTCCACGGCGCTCTCCAGGGCGGGGCGCTGGCCACGACCTTTACCGCGTCGCAGGGGCTGCTTCTCATGATCCCCAACATGTACAAGATCGCCGGCGAGCTGACACCTTTCTGCATGCATGTGACGGCCCGCTCGCTGGCCACCCATGCTCTATCGATTTTCGGCGATCACTCCGATGTCATGGCCTGCCGGCAGACCGGATTTGCCCTCCTGGCGTCGGCTTCGGTCCAGGAGGCACAGGACCTGGCGTGTATCGCACATACGGCGACACTCGAGTCGCGGGTGCCGTTCCTGCATTTTTTCGACGGGTTCCGGACGTCTCACGAAATCGCCAAGGTCGAGTTGCTGGCGGATGAGGTGCTGCGGGAAATGGTTGATGACTCCGGCGTCGAGGCTCACCGGCGGCGCGCGCTCAGTCCGGACCATCCCGTCATTCGCGGCACCGCCCAGAATCCCGACACCTATTTCCAGGCCCGCGAGGCGGTTAACGGTTATTACCGCGACCTTCCCGACCGGGTCCAGGCGGTCATGGACCGGTTTGCCGGGCTCACGGGCAGGCAGTACCGGCTTTTCGAATACCACGGACCGGCGGACGCCGAACGGGTGATTGTCTGTATGGCCTCGGCCGCGGAGACCGCCGTCGAAACCTCCTCCTGGCTCAATGCCCAAGGGGAGAAAACCGGGGTGGTCAAGGTTCATCTGTACCGTCCCTTCTCGGCCCGTCATTTGCTGGAGGCCTTGCCGGATTCGGTTCGGGCGGTGGCGGTACTGGACCGTACCAAGGAGCCGGGGAGCGGCGGGGAACCCCTTTACCTGGATGTCGTTGCGGCGCTGCGGGAAAGCGGGGTCGAGCGGTTCCGGGCCGAACGGTTGAAAATGATCGGCGGGCGGTACGGGCTGGGCAGCAAGGATTTTACCCCGGCCATGACCAAGGCGGTGTTCGACGAGTTGAAGAAAGACGAGCCGCAAAACGGGTTCACGGTGGGGATCACCGACGATGTGACCGGAACCTCGCTGCCGTTCGATCGCGGTTTCTCCGTGGATCGGCCGGAGGTGCGCCGGGCGGTGTTTTTCGGTTTGGGCTCGGACGGGACGGTCGGCGCCAACAAAAACAGCATCAAGATCATCGGCGAGCACACGGATAACCACGCCCAGGCTTATTTTGTGTACGATTCGAAAAAGGCCGGGGCGATCACAATCTCCCACCTTCGCTTTGGTCCGGAGCCGATCCGGGAACCTTACCAGATCGATAACGCTCAGTTTGTCGCCTGTCACCAGTTCGACTTCCTCGACAAGTACGATGTGCTCGGGTACGCGGCGACCGGCGCCACCCTGCTGCTCAATGTTCCCGGCGATGCCGACCGTGTATGGGAGCGGCTTTCCCCGGCCATCCGCGGTCAGATCGTGGAGAAAGGCCTGAAGCTTTACGCGATCGACGCCTACCGGATCGCCCGGGAACAGAATATGGGGGCGAGGATCAACACCATCATGCAGGTTTGCTTCTTCGCCCTGTCGGATATTCTGCCGCCGGATGAAGCCATCGCACGTATCAAGGAGTCCATTGAGAAGACCTACGGCCGGAAGGGGCGCGCGGTGGTGGAGAGAAACTTTGCCGTGGTGGATGCCGCCCGCGCGGCGCTGCATGCGGTCCCGGTGCCGGATTCGCCGTTGGGCGACGAAATCGAACGGGTTGCCGTACCCGAAGAGGCGCCGGAGTTTGTCAAACGCCTGACATCCGTGCTCCTCGCGGGCAAGGGGGACCTGCTTCCGGTCAGTGCGTTCCCGGTCGACGGCACCTGGCCCACGGGAACCGCCAAGTGGGAGAAGCGCAACCTGGCGCCGGCCATCCCGGTGTGGGATGCCGATATTTGTATCCAGTGCAACAAGTGTGTCATGGTCTGTCCCCATGCCGCCATCCGGGCGAAATTCTACGAACCGGCCCTGGC
The DNA here is from genome assembly GCA_003565135.1 of Verrucomicrobiota bacterium. Classification (GTDB taxonomy): domain Bacteria; phylum Verrucomicrobiota; class Verrucomicrobiia; order Opitutales; family T3Sed10-336; genus PXDC01. The sequence continues at coordinate 6,564 of PXDC01000480.1, read as the reverse complement.
GGAGAACGCGCCGGAGACGTTCAAGGCGACCGAATTCCGATCCCGCGATTTTCCCGGCATGAACTATACCCTGCAGGTCGCTCCGGAGGATTGTACCGGTTGTGAACTTTGCGTTCATGTCTGTCCGGCCAAAGACAAAGCGGAGCCCAAGCACAAGGCCATCAACATGGCGCCGCAGGCGCCGCTGCGGGATGCGGAGCGGGAAAACTACCGGTTCTTCCTCGAACTTCCCTCCCCCGACCGGGCGGCCCTCAAACAGGATGTCAAACACATCCAGTTCCTCGAGCCCCTCTTCGAGTATTCCGGGGCGTGCGCGGGTTGCGGCGAGACGCCCTACGTCAAGCTCCTGACCCAGCTCTTCGGGGACCGCCTCATGATCGCGAACGCCACCGGTTGCTCCTCCATCTACGGCGGCAATCTTCCCACCACGCCGTACACGGTCAACGGCAACGGCCGCGGTCCGGCCTGGGCCAATTCCCTCTTCGAAGACAACGCCGAATTCGGTCTGGGGCTGCGCCTGGCGGTGGATAAAATGGCCGATATCGCGCAGCGGTCGTTGCGCGCCCTGGCTCCCCGCCTCGGGGACTCGCTGGTGGAGGAAATCCTGTCCGCGCCGCAGAGCGACGAAGCCTTGATTGCCGCCCAGCGGAAAAGGGTGGACGCCCTTCGGCAGAAGCTCAAGACCCTTCCGGACGGCAAAGAAGCACGCACCCTTGCGTTTCTGGCGGACTACCTGGTGCGCAAGAGTGTCTGGAGCGTCGGCGGTGACGGGTGGGCCTACGATATCGGTTACGGTGGCCTGGATCACGTTCTCGCCAGCGGGCGGGACCTGAACATCCTCGTCCTCGACACCGAGGTTTACTCCAATACCGGCGGCCAGTGTTCCAAATCGACACCGTTGAGTGCGTCGGCAAAGTTCAGCAGCAAAGGAAAGGATCTTCCCAAGAAGGACCTGGGCCTGATCGCCCTGACCTACGGGTCCGTATATGTTGCCAGCGTGGCCATGGGTGCAAAGGACGCCCAGACGACGCGGGCGTTCCTGGAGGCGGAGTCCTTTCCGGGGCCATCCCTGATCCTCGCCTACAGTCATTGTATCGCCCATGGCATTACGATGCACCGGGGGATGGACGAGCAGAAGCTGGCGGTCGACTCGGGTTCCTGGAAACTCTACCGCTTTGACCCGCGCCGCATCGCCCAGGACCAGCTTCCCCTTCAGCTCGATTCGCCCGCTCCCCGGATTCCGCTGAGCGACTACCTGACCCAGCAACTGCGCTTTCGGACGCTGGAACAGTCCGATCCCGAGCGCTTCCGGGAACTGCGCCGGAAGGCGGGGGAATCCGTCAAAGCGGGTCGGTCGCTGTTTGAGACTCTCGCCGGTTTCCCCTTCAAATCCGGCAACGGCAACGGAGGAACTGAAAAATGAACCTGTCCACGCGATATCTGGGTCTGGAACTCTCGCATCCTTTCATGCCGGGGGCCTCCCCCCTGGTCGACAACCTCGACGAGGTTAAGCGCCTGGAAGATGCCGGCGCCTCCGCCATCGTCATGCACTCCCTCTTCGAGGAGCAGATTGAGCGGGAGGCGATGTTTGAAGAGCGGCACATGGATGTGCACGAGCATTCGTTTGCGGAGGCGACGACCTACCGGCCGAACCCGTCCGACTTTGTCCTCGAGCCGGACCAGTATCTCGAGTACCTGCGTCGGATCAAGGAGACGGTATCGATTCCGGTGATCGGTTCCCTGAACGGCACCCACACCGGGGGCTGGATCCGCTATGCCGATCTCATTCAGCAAGCCGGTGCCGACGCCCTGGAAATCAATGTCTATTTCCTTCCCGCCGCAGCGGTCGAGGATGCGAACCACGATGTGGAGTCGCGGACCCTCGATATCGTCAAGGCCGTGCGCGATGAGGTCTCCATCCCGACGGCGGTGAAACTCTCCCCGTTCTTTTCGTCCCTTCCCCGTTTCGCGCGGGAACTCGACGGGCTCGGTATCGACGGGTTGGTCCTTTTTAACCGTTTCTACCAGCCGGATATCGATATCGAGCGGCTGGAGATCGTGCCTCGGCTTGAACTTTCCACGTCGGCCGAGTTGCTCTTGCGCATCCGCTGGCTCGCGGCGCTTTACGGACAGATCAACGCCTCTCTTGCGGTCACCGGCGGAGTCCATACCCGCGAGGACGCGATCAAGGCGATAATGGCGGGAGCCGGAGCGGTGCAGGTGGTCTCCGCCCTGTTGCGCAACGGGTCGGGTTACCTGCGTATGCTGATCGACGGGACCCGGGAGTGGCTGGAGGAGAACGAGTATGATTCGCTTCAGCAGATGCAGGGATCGATGAGTCTTAAGAACTGCCCGAATCCCGAAGCGTTCGAGCGGGTCAACTACCTGAAGACCCTGCAGGTCTGGCGAGCCTGACCCGGTCCCGACTCCGCCCGCTGCGATGACGGTATGGCGGAGCGGCCCTATTGCAAGGTGACGGAGAGGCGTTGCAGTCGAACCGGGGATTCCGGATCTCCGGGATGAAGCTCCTGCTTGATCCAGAGGTAGGATCCCGCGAAGTCGCCGCCTTCCTCCAGGAAGGACGGAGACCCGCCGTTGGAAAGCCGATTCCATTCATCCGGGAGGTGCGTTTCGTCGTGACTGATTCCGGCCCGGACAACGACGGCCGGGTTTTCCGTTTCGTCCCCGTTGCCCGTGTCCCAACTCAGGGTGATGTCGCGGACGCGGATGCCGTCATCCAACGCGATCGGTTGGGAAAGGCGGTACCCGGGCAGGCGGCCGTTGCGCCAGGCCGGCCCGAGAATGCTGCCGTCATTCGTGTTGCCGGTGTGGTCCCGTGCGGTTTCGCCGTGACCGTCGTCCAGGGGCCAGTAGGCGGCCAGGCCCGATTCGCTGCCGTCGAAACGCCGGTAGCGGTTTCGGCGGATCTCGGCCGCGGTGCGGGCCGTTTTCCATATCCGGTGTTCCCGGGTGTAACCGTCGAGCCAACGTTCGCCGTCATAACCCCGCCCGATGGCAAAAGGACTGGGGCTGTCACCGGAAAACACCACGTCCGTCCGGGTATCCCGCAGTTCGCCGTCGACGTAGGTCCGGACCTCGCCGTGGTCGAAAGCGATGGCGACATGGTACCAGCGGTTTGCTTCGTCGAGGGTTGCCGCGGTCCAGTAGCTGTCCCCGATGGCGGTGCGAAGCCCGCCGTCGGATCCCGTCAATTGCGTGTAGAACCTCGGAGTGGTGTCGGCGGTTCCGGACGAACCGGTATCGTCCGCGAAGACCCGGTAGCGTTTCCAGAATTCCCAGGTGAACGCTTGTCCGAGGAGGGAGGCACCCGGATGGAAGCCGGTTTCGACATGGTCTCCATCGCCGTCGAAGGCCAGAACCGGATGATCGGCCGGGACCAGTTCGTCGTCGGCGGTCCCCACGCCCACAAGGAGTCCCTCCTGCCAGTCCGCCTGCCGGGCGAGCTCGATAACTTCGGGGGTCCGGCTCACCCGAAAGGGGCGCACCGGCGGTGAGGTGCTCAAGGCGCGGACGCGCCAGTACGATGCCACCGATTCATCCACGTGTGCGGCCGCCTCGCGCAGGGCGCCGGTGTCGGTTCCCGGGGCCTCAAGCAACGCGGCCAGGGCGTCGCTTGTTGCCTGAACCCGTTGCCGGTAGAGGCGGGCGAAGCCGGTCGCGGGGTCATCGGCGATTTCCTTCGCCACGTCGGCCGAATCCTCCGCGGCCGCCGCGACGCGGAACCGTTCCATCGCATCGGAAAGGTTGTCGGTCATGGCGCGGACCTCGCCTTTGTCGGCGGCCGAATCGGAGAGGGAGGCCGAAAGTTGAGCGATCGCGTCCGGAAGGGTCTCCGTGATCCACGTTGCCCGGGTCAGGCCGGATGCATCCAGCCGTTCGCGGGCGGCCGCAATCATGTCGAGGGCTTCATCGGCCAGGTCGATCGAATCCCGGTAGGCGTTGAGCCCGTCGTACAGGGCATAAACGGCGTCGAGTTTTTGATCCGCGACGGCCGCCTCATCGGCCAGGACCTCCTGCAGGTTTTCCTTCAATTCCGGAACCCGCGCCCGGTAACGGGATGGGAAACGCTGCGGGTGCTCCTCCCGGTCCAAAACCGTTTCCGCCGCCGTGAGGGCGGATTGTCCTGTGATCAGGTCGTGGAAGGCCAGCATGTAGGAGCGCCCGATTTCCATGGAGCGACGGGCGGTCTCGCTTCCGGCCAGTTCGGGCGTGAACGCAAACGGGGCGTTCAACCCCTCCTCGCTCATGGCCCACAGCCGGGTCATCCCGGGGTGCCCGGCGCTCAGGCGGGGTCGGACATCCGGTTCGCGCGCGGTCATGGTCCGCGCGTAAGCGCTGTCCATCAGGTCGGCGCCGGCGTAAAAGAAGGTGCTGCCGGCGGAATGGAAATCAAGCAGGTAGTCGGCACTTCCGCCGGTATCGCCGGTGATCGATTCGACAAAAATGTCCGTGGTGGTGAAGCGGCCGGATGTGTTCCAGACCCGGTTGTGATCGCGCACGTCCTCGGCCAGCATCTCCGGGTTGGACCTTCCCGAAACCAGGTAGCGGCCGTCCGGGTTCACCATCGGGTAGACGTAGAAGGTCGCCCAGCGCCGAAGTTCGGCGGCCCGGGGATCGTCGCTGACCAGGAAATCGAGGGCGCCATGGAGCGCCCAGCTCCCGGTCTGTTCCCGGGGATGATTGCCGCTGACCAGGACCAGATTCAGTTTCGGACCGTCCTCCGCGGGGTCGGTAATACGGAAGCCGTAAAGGTCGTGGGCGGGGACCTGGGGATCCTCCGGCCAGCCGCTCGAGCGGCCGATTACGAGGTCATCGTCGGCGGAGGCCGTGGGGCCGACGTAAGGCGATTCGGCCAGTCGCCGCACATGGTAGTCGACCATGTCCACCGTATAGGTCGGACCGCGCTCGGCCGGGTCCAGGACAATAAAGCGGGTGGTCGAGGTGTATTCCCGGCCCCGCGGGTCCGATACCGTGACCTGGAATGTGTGGAGGCCCTGTTCCGCGATTTTCGAGCCGTCGTAGGGTTGGTCGTTGAGCGATTTCTCCTCGACGCTGAACCTCCCGCGTATCACGACTTCCGGGGTAACCGGTTCGTGGTAGACGGCTCCTTCCTCGACGCCCTCGATGCCGACGAGGGGAGCGGCCGGGCGTGCGTTTTCCGCGATGGCCGGGGTTGTCCCGAGAAGGACGAGGGTGATGAGGGCCACCCGTTGGTTGAGGTGTGAGAGCATCCGCTTTTTGAGAAGGTGAGATTCTTTCATAAGGGTCTTTCCGGTTGCCGGCAGCCGGCCCCGGCGGGCGAAGGTTTCCGGGAATCCGGGGATGGCTGGATTGAAAACTAAAGGCTTTTTATCCTACCGGAGGAAGAAAACGGGGCGAGTCCTTTTTTTTCGGGTGGAGACGCCGTTTCTTGGGGCTCGTCACGGTGCCGGACGATGTGGAATATGGGTCGGATTATGCCAAAGACTGCGACACGGTTATCGGGTTTCACGGAGTCGGTCATCCGCGGGATGACGCGGCTGGCCAACGAGCACGGGGCGATCAATCTGTCCCAGGGATTTCCCGATTTCGATCCGCCCGAAGCGCTCCTGGCGGCGCTGGAAAAAGCGACCCGGGGGCCGCACCACCAGTATGCGGTGACCTGGGGGGCGCCTCGCTTCCGCCGGGCGCTCGCCGATAAAATCAGTCGGTGGAGCGGTCTGGCGATCGATCCCGACGAGGGACTGATCTACCTTCTGGACAGCGGGAACCGGATGCTCGTTCGCCTGCGCGAGACGGACCGGGGCGCGGTCGGCACAGACCAAAACACCGACACCGACAAAGTTGACACCGACAAAGTTGACACCGACAAAGCCGGCGCCCCTCGAGAAGCGATCTCCGTCGCGGAGTTGCGGCGGATCAACCGCGAGCTGAGTGTTCGACCGGACGACCCTGCGCTGCTGCTTGCCAAAGCGGCGTTATACGAAAACCTGGGAGCGATCGTCCTGGCGGAGACAACCTACCAGCATGTTCTGGATCTTGATCCCTTTGGGGAGAGCCCGGTAGCCGGGCTGGACCGCGTTCGCTTCATCCGTCTCGCCCGGGAAGCGGATCGCCTGGCGGAGATCGCGCGTAACCAACTGCGTACCATGGGGCCGGCCACTGCTCATTCCTCCTACGTACAGGCGTTGCAGTCCTACGAACAGATACTCGCGGTCCGTCCGGAGGACGAGCAGACCCGTCGCGCCATGGAGGATCTGCGGTTGGAGTTCTCCGCACGGGACACCGGTACCGATCTCGGTCCTTCACCTTTACGGATCGACGGTATCGCCATGGATAATCTCTTTCCCGGGCTCTTCTCCACCTATCGTACCCGCCCGGTGGGTACGATTACGCTTACCAATCGGGGTGCGGAAACGATTACCTCGATCCGCGTAACCGCCGAGGTGCGGCGTTACAGCGACTTCCCCACCGAAAGCGGACCCGCGGAAACCCTTGAGCCGGGAGAGACGATAAACCTTCCCGTGCGGATTGTCCTGAACGACGCGGTATTCTCGGTTGAGG
>PXDC01000458.1 GCA_003565135.1 Verrucomicrobiota bacterium | reverse complement strand
GGCGGGCAAAGTCGCCGCCGCCGACGTCTCTCCCGGGATGGTGGAAACCGTTAACGGGGCTTCGGCTGAAATTACGGTGGAAAACGGGACCGTCAAGATCGACGGTGCCCGCATCATCGCAACCGACCTGACCGGATCCAACGGGGTGACTCACATCATCGACGCGGTCATCCTGCCCTGACTTAACCGGGATCGGGCCTCGGCCCGTCCCGGCCCATCCCGAACCCTGCCGGACCTTAACCGGCAGGGTTCTTTTGTGTCCCTTACCAGCCCCGAAACACCCGGGATCGACCCCGGTGTTGCCAAACCCCACCCCGTCGACTGTAATGACACCGGTACCGACCGGCACGGCGCGCAGTATCCCGGAACCCGGTCCACTCCTGCAACCCTCACAAAAAAATGCCCTTCGGTAAACACCACGGAAACAGAGGCAGCCACGCCGGGCCCCGGCACGGTGCCGCTTTCTCAATCATCGCCGTCCTGATGCTTTGCACCGGATCGCCCGCGGGCGCGGAAAGCGGTTTCCTCGGAGCCGTGCGGACCTTCGCCGACCAGGTGCTCGATCACGGACGCGACCGGTACGGCGAACGACACTCCCCGCTTTTCGCCGACGGCCTGGACGTGACCGACCTTTCACCGGCGGTTTGGCGCTACGATGGCGACGAAATCATTATCAGCAATTTTGCCAGCCAGCAGCACCTGATGCGGACCCTGGTCGGCCTCAGCGCCCTCACCGGGGATCCCGGCTACCGTGAAGCCGCCGTTGCCGCAGCCGCACACATGTTCGAACACCATCGCGCCGAATGCGGTCTGTTATACTGGGGAGGGCACCAGATTGTCGACCTGCGGACCAACCGGAATCGGGGCGATTTCGATGCCGACTGTCACGAATTTAAAAATAACTTCCCGTTTTACCATTTCCTGTGGGAGGTCGACTCCGATGCGACCCAAAAACTGCTTCAGGCCATCTGGAACGCCCACATCGTGGATTGGTCGCGCCTCGACATGAACCGGCACGGATCGTATGGAACCCCCCTGGACACCCTGTGGGATCACGACTTTGTCGCACCGGATCCATTCTTCGAAGGGGACGGACTCACCTTTATCAACGCGGGAAACGACCTGATCTACGCCGGGGGCATTCTCCATGAACTGACCGGAAGCCGAGAGGCTCTCACCTGGACGCTGCGGCTCGCCGGTCAATACGTCCGCGCCCGTCACCCCGAAACCGGCCTCGGCGTCTACCAGTATTCACAACCGCGCCGCCGGGAAGCGCCGCCTGACGATCCCGAACACCCCCGATTCACCTGGTCCACCTTCGGCGATCGCGCCCAACGACAGCTCGGCCCCGAATTCGGCGAGGTAGCCCTGGAGGGCAACCTTCTCGACGCCGGGCGGGCCAACAGTATCTACGGATACAACGCCCTGATCCAACTGCACCTCGCGGAACGTCTCGATGGCGACGAAGCCGCCGCCCTGCTCGATTGGACCGTCGACGGGCTGGTCGCCTACCACCGTTACGGCTACGACGCCGAAACCCACACCGTTCGCCCCCTGCTCGCCGACGGCACCGACCTGACCGGTTTCAAACTCAAACGTCCGGGTTACTACGGCCCGGCCGGACGCAAATTCGAGCGCTCCCGTGTCCATTCCCTACTCATGCTCAGTTACGCCCGAGCCTATCGCCTTGCGGGCCGAACCGACCTCCGCACCGCCGTGCGCGATCTCGCAGCCGGATTCGGCCTTGGAGACATCGGGGAGGATTCGGAGAGGCTACCGGAACTCAACCCCGGGACCGACGCCGCCGACGTCAACCTGCTGTTCGCCCTGCTCGAATTGCACCGGGCCGAACCCCGCGAGGCCTACCTCGAACTCGCCGAGCAACTGGCCGGGAATATCCTCGAACGGTCGTTCCACGACGGCTGGTTTCTCCCCGGCCCCAGGCATCGCTACACCCGCTTTGACGCCCCGGAACCGCTGGCCCTCTTAACGCTCGAAGCGATCCGCCGCGGATCGGAGGATCAGATTCCCGCTTACGTGCCCAGTCGCGGCTACATTCACGGCCGCTTCGATGGCCACGGTCGCACCTACGACACCCGCGTTATCTGGCCTCAGCAACGCTCGGATTGATAGCCTTACGGCGGGATCCCCTGCACCTGACGGCGCCCGCGGCATTCTCACGATTCAGGACCAGGAGTCCGGCGAGCACAAGGATTCCGGCAATGACGGAGTCCCCGCGCGGAACCTCACCCAGGACCAGGGCACCGAGGATTGCGGTGGAAACGGGAACCAAAAATGAAATCCAGGACGACCGGAGGGGACCATCCGCACGAAGCATGTGAAAATAAAGGACAAATCCGCCCGCCGTGCTGAATACCGCGAGGCCGACCACCGCCATTACGGCGACCGGGGCAACCCCGGCCGGAGACAAGGAACCGCTCAGTATAATGACCGGCAACAGAATCACCGTGGAACAGCCGAGCATGGCCGCGGCGTTGACCAGGGGCGATTGGCGTTCGAATCGTTGACCCAAAATCGCTCCGCAGGCGTAGGAAAATGCCGCCATCAGTACCGCAACCAACCCCGCACAACCACCGCCGGCGCCGGCCCGGCAGGCCATCGCCAGCATCAAGCCGACGCCGGCCAGTCCCAGGACAATGCCCCCCAGCTTGTGCCGCGTCAGTCGCTCACGGGGAACGACCATCCGGCCCACCAGGAGCGTAAAAGCCGGGGTTATCGCGCACAGGGTCGATGTGATTCCGGGACTCACCGTCTGCTGCGCCCAGGCGATCAAAAGGAAAGGTGTCACATTGCTCAACAACCCGAGGAAAAAATAACCGGCCCAGATCCTCCCGCCGCGCGGAAAAGACTCCCCCTTTGCCAGCGCCAACGCAAACAGCGCGCCCGATGCCAGCGCCACACGAAGGAACACAATGGTCAATGGATGCAGGTCGCGCAACGCCACTTCGAGCAGGATAAAGGCCCCGCCCCAAAGGAGGGCGAGCGTTATGAGCGAAAGCCATGTCGACGTTTTCATGCCCTCGCCTAAACAGGATCCGTGCCAGGATGTCCGGGAATACGTTAAGCTTTATTTATAAAAGGGTTGGAAGCGTACCCGTAGATTCGATACGACATTCGATATTTCGTCACCGACGAGATATCGTCAGCCGCCTCAACCGGATATCGTCAACCGGCCATGACGACCCGCCCCTCCGGAAACGAGGCGGGCCCTCCGGTTTCCCGGAGGGCCCGCCCAAGGCCGGTTGATCGACACTGATCACCTCAATCGACAAATTCGACCCGCACTTTTATCGGCACCGGTCGTGCCAACGTGTCATAGACCGGCGAATACTGATGCAGTTTGGCGAGGGTTTCCCGGTCGCCGGTCGTTTTGATTCTCAGGACCGCGCGCAGCTCCCGGTAACCCGGCCGCACATCGGGATCCAAACGAAGCATCCCCTGAACATCGAGATCGCCCTCGATTTCGGAGGTGATCGATTCGACCGGAATACCCGCGGCGGCGGCATGGTAGGCGGTCGTGGTCGTCATGCACCCCAACAGCCCGTGCAGGATGTATTCCACCGGATTCGGCGCCTGGTCCCCGCTCAACAGCACCGGCGGTTCGTCGTTGAGGAGGACAAAGGGTTCGTCCTCCGTGCGGTGTTCCTGGCCGGCACCGTAGAACTCCTTGATCTCGGAACGGTTCAGTCCGCCTTCCACCGACCGGTTCCTGGCGCGAAAACGGAACTGTCCGAGTCGCGGCTCGTTCCGGATGGCGCCGATGGTTGCGTGAAGGGCCTGTACGTCCACGCCGTTGAGGGTGTCTTTCTGTTCTGTATTCATCTGTCTGTTGTTTTGTGTTGATGGTTGAGGCAGGTTCCTTTCGACCTGCTGATGCGACCCTGTATCCGGATTCGCGGGCAGATCCATCCGCACACCCCGTGCCATTTCCTCAAAACAACACCAAAACCCTCATAAACAAACACTAAAGAAAACCACCCGCCCTTTGCCGACCGGACGGGATTCCGTCAATGACGCGATTCCGTCACCTCCTCTGACGGAATCGCGTATTTCCCGGTGATCCCGAGCGCGGCGAGACGGGAGCGCAACGTGGTCGGCTTCAGTCCCAGCATTTCCGCCGCACCGCCCGGGCCGGAAATCTTTCCTCCGGCGAGGCGGAGAGCGCGGCGAAAGTTCTCCCGCTGCATCGATTCCATTTCCGCCGCCGTGAAGACCCTGCCGGGATCGGGTGGCCGATCCCGGGCGGCGGAACCGGAATCGTCCGGGCCGTCAGCGTCTGCCTCCGGAAGCGCCCGGTCCAGGTTGAGCCGTTGCCCGTCTCCCGTGATCATCGCGCGTTCAATCACGTTGGACAACTCGCGGACATTTCCCGGCCATGGGTAGGAGCGCAGGCGTCGAAGATCGTCGTCCGTAAGGAGAATCGGCGGCTGTCCGTTGCGCGCGCAGAATCGCGCCACAAACTCATTTGCCAACGGCCCGATGTCACCGGCCCGCGCGCGCAGCGGCGGCACCTGGAGAGGAAACACGTTCAACCGGTAATACAGATCCTCGCGAAACCGCCCCGCCTTGACCTCGGTGTCCAAGTCCCTGTTGGTCGCGGCGATAACGCGAACATCCACCCGCACGGTCCGGGAACTGCCGACCGGTTCGAATTCGCCCTCCTGCAGGACCCGCAACAGTTTCGACTGCAGGGCGAGCGGGAGTTCACCGATTTCGTCGAGGAACAGGGTGCCGCCGTTCGCCAGCGAGAACCGTCCCTCTCTTCGAGCGAGCGCCCCTGTGAACGCCCCTTTTTCATGGCCGAAAAACTCACTTTCAATCAGTTGCTCGGGGATCGCGGCGCAGTTAACCTTGATCAAAGGCGCCTGCGCCCGGCGACTCGCCCGGTGGACGGCGCGCGCGATCAACTCCTTGCCCGCACCGGTTTCTCCGGATATCAGGACCGAAACGTCCGTTCTCGCCACGCGGCGGATCTCACCGGCCAGGTGTCGCATGGGCGGGCTGTCGCCGACGATCTCACCGAAGGCGTGTTCGATCTCCTCACGGAGGTAGGCGGATTGTTCGGTGAGATTGTGCAAACGGGCCTCCGCCTCCAGGCGGGCGCTGACGTTCCGCAGGATGAGGGTGGCGAAGGGGCGACCCTTCAAATCGAACCGCGACAACGTTCCCTCAACCGCAAAGGTTTCTCCGGTGGACGATCGCGCCTCGACGCCGCCGGGAATCCAAAGGCGCGAACCTTCCCCGGGCGGATCCGTCAGGAGCTTTTGCAGCATGGGCTCGAGTTTGCCGGCACCCTGCACGGACAGGAAGCGATCGATCATTTCGCCTTCCATCCGACCGGTTCCGAGAGCGGCTTCGGCGGCGGGATTCGCGCAGACGATGGCGTGTTCCTCGTCGAGAATCAGAATCGCGTCCATCGCGCTGTCGAATATCGCATCGAGTTCCTCCGTCCTCGACCGCAACTCCTTCTCAAGATTCCAGCGCCGAAGCTCGGCGCCGGCCCGGTTGGCAAAGATGCGGAATACCTGCTGGAAACGGTCCGGATCGGGAATCGGTTTAAGGTCGAGGATGGCGAGGTGCCCGAGCAGGTGCCGGCCGCTTTCGTCGAAAAACGCCGTTCCCATGAAACTGGCGGCGCCGATCGATCCGAGGTCGTTGTCGCCGGGAAACAGGTCCGCCACCCGGTCGGCCACGACGAGGACGCCGCGATTTTCGATGCACGCCTCGCAGGGCGTTCCGCCGATATCGTATTGGTAGTCCGGAATCCATTCCCCGCCAAACCGGCAGGCGATCGCCTTCAGGCGCCGGGTTTCCGGCAAGTACTCCGTCACCCACGCGCCGTGCGTTCCCAGCGCGTCGCAAAGCCCCCGCACCAGGGCCCGGAAGAACGGCAGCCCCGTTTCCCCCGACGTGCCCGCAACCAATACCTCGAGAAGCTTTCCCTCCCCGGAACCACCTGCTTTCGATCTGGAATGGGCAGACACGGACCGTGTATCAAGCCGCGACCATGCCGCAGCAAAAACCGGATTTTAGCAACGCGCAACCACAGGGCAATCATTAAAAAAAAACGGCCCGACTCGGAACGCCACTCTTGGTTAAGCTCAAAGAAGCACACGCGACTTCCGTCAGGCTCGGGGGTAGGCCCGGCCGATGCCAGGGAAAAGCGAAACGCAAAACCCCGCCGGTTTCGCGCTGTCAACGATCGGGAACAACCGTTCGTCAACCGCGATGGACCGGTCCCTCGACGAGGAACTGTTGCCGGAGGGCGGGTTCACGACGGAGGAAAATTTCGAATTTTTCCGCTTCGGCGGCGATTTTCTCCGCCTGATCGGTGCCGTTGACGATCCGCCGGGCGTTGACGTAGTCGGTGTTTGATTCCGACAGGTAATGTGCCAGTGATCGACCCGTGAACCAGCCTTCCCTCATTCCGCGGGACAGAATGCGGTAGGCGGTTTCCGGATGGAGCGTTTTATCCGGGTTCCGAACCAGGTCCCGGCCGAGGTAACGCCCCGCCCGTTTATAATTCTCCTTCCATGTCAACTGGACATAACCGCGGCCGTAGTAGGTCTCTCCCAGGACCGGATCCGGCACACCATACCGGTGTCCTCGCCCGAGCCCGAATTCCCTTACCGGCTGCCAGGTAAAAGACGTTTCGTGCCTGACCGTGGCGAGCATGTACGCGGCCCAGCGAAGGTCCGTAAGTTCCGAATCCGCCTGGATAAACCGGATAACCCGCAAGAATCCGTCGCGCTGTTCCGCGCTGAGCGTCTCCCCGAAAAGGGACTGGTAGGATTCGACCAAATCCCGGCTCAAAACCACCGGACCGCGATTCCAGGGGTTCAGGGTGTAGCCCACGCCGGTTCCCTGAGGAAACGCCATCAGGAGGAGCACCCCCGTGATCAGGATTTTTGCTGGCCGCATCATTTTCACGCCGGGAGTTGTAACCCGATTCCCGGAATTCAGATATAGGGGTTTCCCTTATGTTTTGATAAAGTTTTTACTTAATATGCACCGAGATCGGCCGGATCCCCGCACCGTCCCGGTTCCGGCTTTGACAGGGCAACCGGGAAATCCCACCCTTTCGTATGTCTCGGACGTATCTTCTCATCAGTCTGATCGCGGGCGCTTTTTCCCTCGGTCTTTCCCCTTCGTTCGCTGCCTCGGTCGAGCCGTTATCACCTCGGGAACGGGCCGACGGGTCCGGTGCCGTTTTCCACGGAAAGGTCGAATCGCTGGTTGCCTACCGGGATGAGGCCGGACGCATCATGACTGAAGCCACCCTTCGGGTGAAAGAAGTCTTCAAAGGCCGGGTTCCATCGTTGCTGGCCCTGCACTATCGCGGCGGAACCCTCGGCAACCGGGGAGAAACCATCACGGCGGTCCCGCAGCTCAAACCCGGGGAGGAGCGATTGTTTTTCCTCTCCCAAACCGGGAGCGGCCGATTGTCGGCCGTGGGCGGTCCGGAGGGTGCCCTGCTCATTGAGTCCCCGGAGGAACCGACGGCGGCCTCGTCCATGGAATCGGGGATCCTGCAAAGGATGCGCGACCTTTTTCCGAGTCCGGCCGAGGGACTGGACCTGCGCCATCTCCGGATCGACGAGGCGGGAGCCGTCACGCAGTCGGCACCGGATGCGTTCGCCCTTCAGGCCGAACCCGAGGGCCTGTTCCTGCCCCCGCGCCGCTCCATCCTGCCCGACCGCGACGAGCCCATTCGTTACCTGATCGATGCGGACGAACTCCCGCCGGACATGTCCGAGGCGCAGGCACTCGAAGCGGTCGACAACGCCCTCGCCGCCTGGACCGCGGTCTCGTCGGTCGCTTTCGAATTCGAAGGCATCGAATCGTTCGGTGAAGCCGCCACCGACGTGCCCGGGGACGACGGGCGCCTGAGGATCCAGTTGCACGATGCCTACGAAGTGGTGGGCTCATCCGTGCTGGGCATCGGCGGCCACAGCTATACCTGGAACCCGCAATTCCCGGACGGCGGAAGTGGTGCCACCATCGACGGGACCGGATTCCAGCGAGTCACGCACAGCTACGTCGTCATGAATCACAACGCTTCGTCCCTGGAAAACCTCGCTACATTCGAAGCCGCCCTTTGCCACGAGATAGGCCATGCCCTCGGCCTGGCACACTCAAGCGAAGACGCCGATGAATCCGATCCCCGCCTGCGTGAGGCGATCATGTACTACGCCATCCACGGAGACGATCGCGGCGCCACCCTGGGGGCTTGGGACAAGGACGTCATCGAGACCGTTCATCCCGCGGACACGCCGCCACCCTACGGGTTTGACCGCATGCTCCGCGTCGTGACCAGTCACTCTCCACCGGCAAACCCCGAGGTCAACCAGGTGGAACTGCGCGGGTACAGTCTTCACGCCGGCAACCTGACCCCGGAGCTCCATTTCCCGACCTCGAACAACGGCACCTTTTCCTTCGCGAGCCCCGTTGTCACCTACGAACCCGACGGCGCCTTTTCCGACTCCGAGGAGCTGGATCCGGCCGGCGGGCAGGCCTTCGATCGCGTTTACGCCCGCTTCGACGACGGCGCCCACCAATCGCCGCCCATCGAGATCCGGGTGATTCAATACTTTTTCGACAGTCATGCCAACGGACTTCCCGACAGTTGGGCGGAAAAGCATTTCGGCGCAACCGCTCCGGTCGAGGGAATGTCAGGCCCCCACGACGATCCCGACGGCGACGGCTTCACCAACCTTCAGGAGTTTCTCCTCGGAACCGATCCTCTCGATGCCGGGTCCCGTCTTAAGGTCGACCGGTTCGATTTATCGTCCATTCGCTTCCACGCCCGCCCGTACGAGGTCTACGAGCTGCACGTGTCCGCCGATCTCGACGAGTGGCAGGCATCCGGACAAGTCGTTCAGCCGACCGGCGAAACCGGCGGGATCGATCTGCCGGAGTCCGGTCCGGGCGACCGCTTTTTCCGGATCCAACGGGTCCGGTAAACAACGGCCGCCGGAAGCGCACCGCCACCGGGCGCACGGACTCCGTTTTTATCCGGTCCGAATCGCCCCGGGGGGAACCGGGGCCGGAACCGTACTCCGACTCATAACCGTCGGGTTTGCCGATCGACTGGAGCCGTTCCGGCCGACTCGCCGCCACCGCCCACCCATCGGCTTCGGGCCGGGTCGAAAAGCGTGCAGGTGGACTTGTCCCATTATGCCCACTCCAATGACGCCGACCCGTATTGTGGACAACTCTCCATTTCCCGATCTCTTGACCGCTCCACCCGGCACACCGGAGGACTTCACGCACGGCCCCCGACCATACGGGCGGTCATGAATTCCGCCGCATGGCGAATATCGGCAACGCGGCTGTCGCCCTTTTCCCGCTCGATGACCATGTTTCCGGTGTAGCCGGCGTCGACCAGGACCCTGATAAAGCCCGGCCAATCGACTTCGCCATCACCGACGCGGGCTTCCGCCCCGCGTTCGTCGTCCGGTCCGCCCCTGACGGCGTCCTTGATGTGCACCTGGCCTATATGGGGCATCAGCTTTTCCATTGACTCGACCGGATCCCCCATCCGGTAAATCAGCATATTGGCCGGGTCAAAATTGACCCCGAGATTGCTTCGTCCCGCCACGGCCAGAAACTCCAGCAGCGTATCGGCGGTTTCCTGTCCCGTTTCCAGTATCAGCTCACCCCCGAAACGCTCCATAAACAGATCGGCCATTTTCTGAATACGTTCCACCACCACCGGAAACTTCGGATCGTCCTCCTCTTCGGGAATAAACCCCGCGTGCGTGCTGACCGTTTTCAGGCCGAGATCCCGGCACAGGGTAACCACCTTCTGCAGATCCTCCCAATTCCCCTCCCAGGTCGCGTCGGGGACAATCCCTCCGGTCTTGCGGATACGATCGATGGAGGAATAATCCTCTCCCCGCGCGGCAAACATGCCCGACACGATTTCGATGCCCGCGTCGCTCAACTTCTTACCCGCATCCTTCCAGGAATCCGGATCCCGGTAAAGCGGATGGAGCCCGAGCTGAATACGCACGAGACCGATTTCCCCGCAGCGCCGGATCAACTCCTCCGGCGTCGCCGGTTTGGTGGACCAGCTGCAAAAGGCCAATTGTTGTGGCAGTAGTGACTTCGTCATTTTTTCTCCTTTCAAACCCGGTTATCGCGCTCGATTCCAATGCGCACCCCGCGCCGTCGATTACTTCCCGCCTTCCAGCATCTCCCGGACCCGTTCAAGGCAGAGTCGCACACATTCCATCGGCGGGTGCGCATAACTCTCCTGCTCGACGATGTACCATTTCGTTCCGCCGACTTCCCGGCATAAACGAAAGATCTCCTGCCAATTGACGTCACCCTCCCCGATCACCGGCTTGGCATCACCCTCCAGGGCCTGTTCCTTCAAGTGGACGGTGATGCTGCGATTCGGGTACTTTTCGATAAAAGGGGTGACATCGGTGCCGCCGGCGAGCGCATTGCCGGTGTCAAGCTGCATGATGACCTCGTTTCGGGTGTTTCCGTAAAAAACATCCCAGGGCAAAATCCCATCCATGGGAACAAACTCGTGGGTGTGGTTGTGGTACCCGATCAACATCCCGTGTTCGGCAAGCTTAACGGAAAGATCGTTAAACAGGTCGGCCGTTTTCTTCCAGGCATCAATTGAATCACGGTACGCTTCCGGCAAACCCGGACAGATAACATACCGGTTGCCGATCTCCCGGTTGTACTCGACAGTGGGAAGGAACGCATCGCCCAGGAGATCGTCGATTTTGGTATGGGTGCCGGCGACCGCCAGGCCGTTATCGTCGAGTTGGGCGCGAAGGTCTTTCGCCGCCATACCGTAATAACCGGCAAATTCGACGCCGGCGTACCCCATTTGCGCAACCTCCCTCAAAACGGCTGGGAGACCGCGACTCGCACAGTCGTCGCGAACGGAATACAATTGCAGGGCGATGGGAATATCCTTGTTCATAAAGGCAGTCTTTTCGGATTGGATCGGAACGCAATGGAATACCATGCGGACGGACGTTTTATCGACCTCCGAACCGGAATGCCAAGCACAAATCCGCGAACGCCGGCTACCGCCTCCCCCGCGCCGCGACAGCGGGCCGATCGACCGGAACGACAAACGCTTCAGGGTCCCGTAACCTGTCCGGTACGCGCCCCGAAACGCGCCCCGGTCCCGGCGCTAGGTGCCGGCGCTCAGCGGGGTCAACTCAGTCAGCGGGTAATCCTGCACCCACCGATCTGCGGTAGCGGGCCGTGGATCGATTCTCCAGTGCCCCTCCTGGTAAACCGCCCTCACCTGGCCGGTCACCGCGGACAGGCTCGGTTCCCCCGCCACCCGGTAAATTCGGACGGCCAGCGCCGAATCGTCGCATTCGCCGCCATAACCCGGAAAAGCCGGAGGCTCGTAATCCACCAGCAGATCCAGGAACCAAAGCCGCTCCCCCTGCAACCGCTGGCGGAAATCCTCTGTATTCACATCCTGAACCAGGTGTTTCTCCAGTTCGTCGTCTCCGTCGGCACCCGCGTCGAGGGACCGGTTGATGGCATCCACGAGCGGATAAATGTCCGCAAAAACGTCGCTGTAACCGGAAGCCTCGGCAAAGGAGGCTTCCAGTTCCTCGAAAGCAAACCGCGAAACCGACAGCATCCGGTCCCCCTCGACCCAGAGCCAGTACCAGGCAAAGAGTTCGGTCTTGGTCTTCTCCTTTGCCTGGAGGAGAAAGGAAAACCACTCCGGATCGAACTCGATGAACGGATTGTTTTCGTCCTC
>PXDC01000012.1 GCA_003565135.1 Verrucomicrobiota bacterium | reverse complement strand
CGGCAATCCCGAAATGGCGAGCGATTTCCTTCAGACCAAGGCTCGGAAGTGAGCGGTGACTCACATCATACATCTGGGCAAGAAAATAGGTATCGAGGATGGAACGTCCGAAGATCGACGTTTTGGGGTATGACATTGCCCGCTCGCCGGCCGTAAATCGTCCGGAACGAACCTGGGGCACACTTCCGTCACGCCCCCATGGAAGCCGCACCCCGTGACGCCGGGCTCGCGCCGAGATATAGGGCAAATCAAACGAAAAAATATTATGCCCTTCGATCACATCCGGATCCCGTTCGCGAACGGCCTCGACCAACCGTTCCAGCAAAGCCTTCTCATCCCGGTCACGCACCGAAATAAGTTCGCTCCATCCTGTGGTGTCGGAAAGGCCCACGGCCAGGATTCGATCGGCTTCCCGCTCGGCATTGGGGAAATCATATCCGGCTCCGGTTTGGGTCTCGATATCGAGCTGCAATCGGCGAATGCCGGAAAAAACCAAGCCGTTAAAAAATGTTTCCCCCGTCGCCATCAGGAATTGTTGAACGGGATCGTGAACAAGAAAATACGGCGCCTCACGGGACGTAGGCGGATGCCCGGTATTCCGGCGCAATCGGTCCGCGGCACGCCGCAGTGCCGCCCCGTTCGAATAGAAGGCCAGAAACGGAAGCGCGCCTGCTCCTTCGCATCGGCGAACCGCCACGGGCTTTGGGTCGCCGGATACCCGCGATTCGTCTTCCACCCAGAGGAATGGCTCAAAGGGGATTTGCTCCCGGTGCACCTCGTTCTCCGTCCGCGAATAGAGCCATACCGCGTCCCCGGAATCCGCCCCAACCCATTCAGCCGCCACAATTCCCTGCCGGGTTCCCTGCCCGAAAACAAGCGTTTCGTCGGAATCCGTCACGGTCAGCCTCCCGCCCCCAACCCACCCGCGGGGTCAGCCAGAAGCCAGATCTGTGCCCAGAACCGGAAATCGTCCCGTTCACCCGGCTCAAACCCGGGCTCATGTCGAACCCCCAGGCCCCAACCCACGCACGAATGGCGTCGGGCGAAACCGTAGCCGTGCTCGACAAGCTTGCCCTCATCCAGATCCAAGCGATGGAACGCTTCCAGTGACCATGCATGGCGCGGGCGAAAGGTCCACGTGGTCGAGACCAAATTTCGCCGCTGTGCTTGATACCGGTATTCGATTTCAAGGGATGATCCATCCGCAGTTGAAAAAATGGACCGGGCGTTGAAACGATCGATTTCGGATTCTTCAAACACATACGCGGCATCGAATTGAAGATAAACCCGGCGACTGGGCCGCAGCCGAACATCCGCCTCCAGCGGACCCAGGAAATTTTCGTCCCGCAGCGACTCGATTCGAAATGTCGAGAAAACGTCGGCATCCACCAAATCCAAAATTTCACGCCCCGCTCCGGATGTTTGCCCCGAACGGCGATGTGCCGGGTCGGCTCCTTCGGAAGGGACCGCCATGTCGGCCGAGCGACGGGCACGCCGTGTTTGCAACTTGTTCCGAACTCCGAGCCGGACCCGGTGGTTTAAATCGACGCGGTCAATCGCATCAAACGGATAGAGTTCGCGGGCACGAACATTGGGTTTAGGCCGCCACGCATAGTCTCCGTAGGGCTCAACCATGTGCCGAAGCCCATCGCCCCAACGAACCGGCCTTTCCGTCAATACCTTGAATGCCTTGTAGGATGAATCCACGCCGATTTCCGGTGCCAGCCGCAATTCCGCGCTTCCGGGAATCCGCACGGTTTCTTCGGTGTCCACGATTTCATCCTCACCGGTTTCCGGGTCTGTTTGCACCACGGTGCGGGGTACCGTTTCGAGCCGGCCGTATGTGCGGGAATAATAGGTTGCCCGAAGTCCGGCACGGGGGGTAACGCTCAGGAAACCAAAGTATCGGCCGGGATAGAAAAAACGATGGTACGAATCGAGTCGGACGGTATCGAATTCCTCTTCTTCGGAGCCACGCGGGAAAACACGGCGAAGGGAAACGCCGCTGTGGTCTCCTTCGTAATAGAACGGGCTATCGCCAAGCTGGAGACGGGGTATCCGGAGTTGAACTTCCGGAAGACGTTCCTGGGCACGATAGAAATCGTTCAACCGCACTTGCGCCGACAGGGAGGCTGTAAACGCATCCGCTCGGTGCGTAAGTCCAATCCGGTTGTCCGGCTGTGGCGCGGACCGATGCTCGCTCCGCAGAAAATCCTCGAGAAAAAACGGATCGCTCAGATAGGTGGTTTCCAGAAAAAAGCGATCCCGATCCGTCAGCGTTTGGTTGTGGCGGAGGTGAAGCCGATATCGGAATGAATCCTCCAAAAACACCTCACGGCGTTCCTTCTCCTCATCTGACGCATATATACGGCGATCGTCCAGCCCGAATACCCGCACTTCGCCGCGCATACCTTGAGCCGGGGCATTCCACCGCAGGTCTTGTCCCAGCGCGAACCCTCGGTCTTGATAGGCGTGCATATGCGTACGACTCAAAAAAATCCGGCGCTCGTCCAGCGGCACGGTATACCGGGCTCTCACATAAACCCCGTGCCGGGATCGATACCAAGGTTCCACGCTCCAACGCCCCCGTGCCTCAAGGTCCCGATACCAGAAGGGGCTG
>PXDC01000033.1 GCA_003565135.1 Verrucomicrobiota bacterium | reverse complement strand
TTCCCCGGCGACCTGAAGGTCTCGGTGTGGAATCGCAAGCTGGTGCAGATGGGGATGAGCGAGATGGGCCGGGAAGCGCTGGCCGACGTCAAGCGCAAGATGAACGCGGAGGATCGCGACGACCTGGTCTCGTTTGCCGACATGATCGACTTTGACGAGGGCCGCATCCGCTAGCTCATTCTCCGTCTCCGTCCCGCTGCGTCGGCTCCGTATGGGCGGGCCCGTTGTTCTTCCCGCTCTTCATGGCGTCGACCTTGAGTTTTGCCAGGACCCCGCCGAGCGCGAGGAGGGCGACGAGGTTCGGCGCCGCCATGAGGCCGTTCAGCGTGTCGGCCAGGCCCCAGACCATGTCCAGGCTCCAGATGGCGCCCACGGGAATGATGCTGATAAAAACGAGGCGATAGGCGACGATGACGGTTGCGTTGCCCTTCGAGAGGTATTCCCAGCTCTTTTCCCCGTAGAAACTCCAGGTCAGAAGGGTGGTGTACGAAAACAGGATGAGCCCGATCAGCACGAGGTAGCCGCCGGCGCCCGGAAGGCCCTTGGGGAAGGCCTCGCTGGCGAGTTCCCCGCCGGTTTCTCCGGTTTCCAGGGCGCCGGTTACGAGGATGACGAGGGCCGTCATCGTACAGATCACGATGGTGTCGATGAACACCTCCCAGATGGCCCACATCCCCTGGCCCACCGGGGTATTGCGGGACTGGGCGTAGACGATGGAGGCCGACCCGAGGCCGGCTTCGTTGGAAAAGATACCGCGCGCGATGCCGAAGCGGATGGCCGCGCCGGCCGTGCCGCCGGCAAACGCGGCCGGCCCGAGGGCTTCGCGGAAGATCGTGGCCAGGGCGCCCGGCAGTTCGCCGATGTGCATCCCCAGGATGATCAAGGAGCCCGCCACGTAAATCACGGCCATGGCCGGCACGAGCTTTTCCGCCGTTTTGCCGATCCGTTTGATACCGCCGAGTGTGACCATGCCGACGAGGACGGCCGCGACGAGCCCGGAAACCCAGGTCGGTACCTGGAAACCGGATTCGAGCGCTCCGGCGAGGGTGTTGGCCTGAACCATGTTCCCGATTCCGAATACCGCGATGCCGGCGAAGAAGGCGTAACAGATGGCGAGGGGTTTCCAGTTGGGACCGAGGCCCTTTTCGATGTAGTAAAAAACCCCGCCCGAGATCCGGCCGTTGGCGTCGACTTCGCGAAAATGGGTGCCGAGGGTGGCTTCACCGAATTTGGTGGCCATGCCGACCAGGGCCACCACCCACATCCAGAAGACCGCCCCGGGCCCGCCCAGCACGATGGCGGTGGCCACCCCGGCGATGTTGCCCACCCCGATGGTGGCCGCCATGGCCGAGGTGACCGCCTGGAACGGGCTGATGGCTCCTTCCTGGCGCCGCTCCTGGCGTCCCGCGATCAGGCGCCCGAAGGTCTGTTTCCAGATGTAACGGAAATGGGTGAATTGAAAAAACCCGAGCCTCACGGTCAGGTACAGGCCCGTCCCCACCAGCAGCACCATGAACGGCGGTCCCCAGACGATGCTGTTGACCCAGTCGTTGGCCGATTCCACGGCCATACGCAAGGTGGTGAACCCTTGTTTTAAGGTATCGAAGAGGTCTGCGATCATCGTTTTCGGAGTGGTTTGGGCCGGGGCTTCCCGGTGAAAGCGGAGGGCGGGAGGGTGCCCGGAGATCGGATTGGATTAGACCGGCCCGGAACCGGGGTCAAGGGTGTTTTGGATTATTGGCAGGGACGGAAAATTCGGCTACGGTTGGGGGGATGGCCTATTTCGACCACAACGCGACCACACCGCTTTCGCGCGCCGCGCGCGCCGCGTGGATCGAGGCGTCGGAGGACGCCTGGCAAAACCCGTCCGGTCCCTACCGGGCCGGGGCCCGGGTGCGCAATCGCCTCGAGGCCGGCCGGGAGCGGCTGGGAGATTTTCTGGCCTGCCCGGGGGAATCGCTGGTCTTTACATCGGGCGCCACCGAGGGCAACAACGCCCTGTTTGCCTGGCTCGCCCGTCGGGCCGGGCCGGAGGATCGGGTTCTCCTGTCGGCGGTGGAGCACCCGTCCGTTCGCGAGGCGGCGATGCGGTGGTTTCCCGGCCGGACCGAATTCATTCCCGTCGACCGGGACGGGGCGGTCGACCCGGAGGCGGTCCGGCGTGAACTGCGCCGGAAGCGTCCCGGGCTCGTGTCCGTCATGGCGGCAAACAACGAAACCGGGGTGGTGCAGCCGTTCGAGACGTTGGCGGCCCTCTGCCGGGAGGCCGGGGTCTGGTTTCACTGCGACGCCGCCCAATGGATCGGGAAGATGCCGGCCGCGCGCCTGGAGGGATGCGATTTTGTCACGGGATCGGCGCACAAATTCGGCGGTCCCAAGGGCGTGGGATTTCTGCGCGTGCCCGTCTCGGCGGACGATTTTCAGGGACAGGTGGGCGGTGAGCAGGAGCACCGCCGGCGGGCGGGAACCGAGAACTACCCGGCGATCGCGGCGATGGTCGCCGCGCTGGAGGAACGGGAGGTCGCCGGTTTTGCCGACGTGGACGAACGAATCGCCCGCCGCGCGGCCTTTGAGAGCCGCCTGGCGGAGGCGGTGCCGGGTGTGCGAATCGCGGGTACGGGAAAGGAACGGCTCTGGAATACCGTGTCGATCATTGTCCCGCGCCACCGGAATCACCGCTGGGTGATGAAGCTGGACCGCGAAGGATTCGCCGTCTCCACCGGGTCGGCCTGTTCCAGCGGCGACGAGGCGCCGTCCCCCGTACTGGCCGCCATGGGCTACGGCGTCGAGGAGGCCCGGCGCGCGGTCCGGGTCAGCGCCGGAACCGAGACCGGCGAGGCGGACTGGTCCGGGCTCGGGGAGGCATTCGCCCGGGTCTGGCGGACCTGGGAGGACCGGGGCACGGACTCCTCGCTCACCGAGGTCGTTTCCATCTGATCCCCCGGACCCGTGTTTCTTCGTGAAATAGCCCTTCAGGATTTCCGCAACATCGGGCAGGCGCGCCTCGGTTTTCCCGGTTCCCGTCACTTCATCCACGGCGCCAACGGCCAGGGCAAGACCAACCTGCTGGAGAGCATCGCCTACCTCACGGCCCTCCGGTCGTTCCGGACAGCGGAGAACCGGCTCCTGGTTCGGGA
The DNA here is from genome assembly GCA_003565135.1 of Verrucomicrobiota bacterium. Taxonomy (GTDB): domain Bacteria; phylum Verrucomicrobiota; class Verrucomicrobiia; order Opitutales; family T3Sed10-336; genus PXDC01. Next base: position 8,643 of record PXDC01000033.1, on the reverse strand, counting down.
AGGCCGTGCCGGTGCCGCCGTTTCCTACCGGCTGGATCACGAGACCTTCGGGGAGACGCGGGTGGTGCTGCGCATCGCGTCGTCCGGGGCGCGGGAGGTCACTTGGGACGGGGAAAAGGTGGGGCGCCTCGGTGACATAATCGGGAAATTTCCCGCCGTCGTTTTTTCCTCCGGCGATATCGAACTCGTTCGCGGTTCTCCCGGGGTGCGGCGGCGATGGATGGACCTGTTGCTCTCGGCCACCGATCCGGTTTATTTCCAGGCGCTCCAGCAGTACACGCGGACGGTGGCGGCCCGGAACGCGTTGCTCAAGCGCCGGGCGACCGCAGCGGAGCTTTCCGCCTTCGAGAGCGAAATGGCGGCGCCCGCCGTGCGCGTCATCCAATGCCGCCGCGATTCACTGGTTCTGGTGAACGCGTTGCTGGATACGGTTTACGGCCGGGTCAGCGGCGGCCGGGAGCGGGCTTCCCTTCGTTACCTTGCCGCCGCCGGGGAGCGCCCGTCCGCCGCGGAGCTGCTCACGCGGTGGGCGTCCGCGCGCGAGCGCGATGCCGTCCTCGGCGCGACCCAGACCGGGCCGCACCGGGATGATTTTATCCTCTCCCTCGACGAACGATCCGCGGCGCGCTACGGGTCCGAGGGGCAGCAGCGTTCGCTGGTCCTGGCCCTGCGGTTCGCCCAGATGGAGTACGTCGGCCGGCGAACCGGCGTGCTGCCGGTGGTGTTGCTCGACGACGTTGTCGGTGAACTGGATCCGGGGCGGCGGAAACGGTTTTGGGAGCAACTCGATTCCCGGGTCCAGGTTTTTGCCACCGGAACCGAGCGTCTCCGGCTTCCCGGAGATGCCTGGGCCTACCTTTACGCCGAGACCGGAACCTTCGCCGCAAAGGAGGCCGAGTCCCCCGGTTCGGATGGCCCGCCGGACGGGGCCGAACGGCCGACGGACCCGCGGTAAAGGGCACGCGGGGTAATTTTAATAGTTTTTGTTTCCCTGGGCGTCGGATTTTGCTATAAGTCCCGCTGACTTTTGGGAACGTTGGAAGCAACCCTGCCTGAATCGCGCCACCTGGCCGCGTTTCACTGAATTTTGTTTTTCCTGGGCGGGTCACTCGGGACGATGAAGAAGAGAAAACCAAGGAAACCGGGGCTGGAGGAGTGGAAACGGGAGGTGCTCGCTTTTGCCGAGGATCGGGAATGGCTCCAATTCCATTCGCCCAAGAACCTGTCCATGGCGATTGCTTCGGAATCGGCTGAATTGATGGAACTGTTTCTCTGGTGCGAAAGTCACGATTCCCGGGCACTGCCGGAAGACACCGAGTCCAAGGCCCGAATCGAGGAGGAACTGGCCGATATCCTGATCTTTTCCCTCCAGATGGCGAACGTGGCCGAGATCGACCTCGACGAGGCGATTCGCCGCAAGCTTCGTTCCAACGGCGAGAAATACCCGGTGGAAAAATGCCGCGGCCGTTCGGTGAAGTACTCGCAGCTTTGACCGGCCCGACCGCCGCCGCGGCCGAATTCGGAATCTAATAAAACCAACGCGCTATGGATGCAGAATCGACACCGGACGACGGCCCGACCAGACCGAACGGGAAGGAATTGCTCGATGCGGTGTTCCTCGAGGCCCGGGCGAAACTGATTGATCTCGCGGCTATCCTCGACCGGATCGAGCGTTATGGAGGAGCTGAAGACTACCGGCTCGATGCTTTTCACCGGGCCTTGGAGGAGCTTGCCCGTTCCGGGGAATCCGACCGGGCCCGACGCGTGCTCACGGTTTTCAGCGATCCCACCGAGGAGCCGGTCGAACGGCCGCTGACCCCGGGAGCCACCGGGGCCTGGCCGGGCGGGAGCCGCGGGCCGGCCGGCCCGTGACGAGCAGCCGGGAAGAACCGCCGGGACCGTCGGTGTTCTCACCGAACTTCCAAGGTTGCACGGACCGGAGGGAAGCGGCAGATTGGTTGCTGATGCGCTATATCGAGCCACACGGACACATGGTCAGCCGGACGACCGACGACTACCTGGCGATGGTCACGGCGGGTTGCCGGGCGGTATGTGAACCCGCCTTCTGGGCGGGGTACGACCGGAAGTCAGCCGATGGCTTTTACGATTATTTCTGCCAGTTGACCGATTACGAGCCGAAGCGGGCGGCGAAGTTCGCGCTGCCGCATTTCAGCTGGCTCTGCCTCAACCCGAAAGAGGCGGAAGACGTGAAGCTGGCGGACGACGTGCTCGCTCTCATTCCCGAATTCATCGACCGGCCCAACGTTCTCGGTATCGGCGAGATCGGGTTGAACAAGAACACCCGCAATGAAATGGCCGTGCTGGAAAAACACATTGACCTGGCGGCGAGCCATGAACGGCTTATCCTCGTACACACGCCGCACCTGGAGGATAAACTCAAGGGGACCCGGTTGATTGTCGACGCCCTGTTGAACGATAAACGCATAGATCCGGGCAGGGTCATCATCGACCACGTAGAGGAACACACCGCTCCGCTGGTGCTCGACAAGGGATTCTGGGCGGGGATCACCCTGTATCCGGAATCCAAGTGCACCGCGGCCCGGGCGGTCGATATGCTGGAGATGTACGGGCGCGAGCGCATCTGGTTGAACTGCGCCTGTGACTGGGGGGTAAGCGATCCCCTGGCCGTGCCGAAGACCGCCCTGGAGATGCGCAGACGGGGTGATTCCGAGGACGCCATCGACCGTGTGCTTTACCGGAATCCGCGGGCCTTTTTGCTTCAGAGCCCGCGCTTCGCGGCGGTTTTTTCGGAAGACGCGGCGCCGGCGGAGCGGGGCTGATCCCGGATCCGGCTACTTGCGGGCCGCCTTGATTTTGCGCAGGAGGCCGGCGAGCACCTTGCCCGGGCCCACTTCTTCGAACGCCGCGTCCGGCGCCTGGTCCAGGATGTAGTCCATGGATTCCGTCCAGCGCACCGAGTCGACGATCTGGCGAGCCAGGTTCCCGGCTATGTTTCCCCCCTCGTAGGGGCGGGCGGAGACGTTGGCGATGACCGGGATGCGCGGGGCGGCGAAGGTGAAGGATTCGAGAAAGCGGGCAAAGGCGTCCGATGCCGGTTTCATGTAGCGGGAATGGAAGGCGGCGCTCACCTTCAGCGGGACGACCATGCGGGCGCCCGCTTCCTCGAAAAGGGGCCGGGCCCGGTCGAGGTCGGCGGCGGGGCCGGACAGAACCGTCTGATCGGGCGCGTTCAGGTTTGCGATGTCGAGGGATTCGAGCCCGTTATCCCGCAGCACCGCTTCGATCGTTTCCCGGTCGAGGCCGACAATGGCGGCCATCCCGCCTCCGGAAGCCTCGCCCATGAGCCGTCCCCGCTCCCGCACCAGGCGGAGCCCGGTGGCGAAATCGAAGGCGCCGGCGGCGAGCAGGGCATTGTATTCGCCCAGGCTGTGACCGGCGGTGTAAGCGGGCTCTCCGGTGCCGTCGTTCACTCTCTGCATCCAGGTCAGGGCGTTCACCACGTAAAGCGCCGGCTGGGTGTACTCGGTCCGGTTGAGTCTGTTGCCCGAATCCTCGAGGCAGAGCTCCTCGATCGAGTAGCCGAGGATGTCATCGGCGGTTTTGACGTCGTCGCGGAAGCGCGGAAACAGGTCGGCTCCCATGCCGGCTTTCTGGGATCCCTGACCGGGAAAGAGAAATACGTTGGTCATGATGTGTCTGGCAAATGGTGGATCTCCGTTTATGCCGCCTCGCCAAAGCCTGTCAATAATGCAGGGGGACGGGCGTCGGCGGTTACGCTCGCGGGTCGCCGCGACCGGCAATCAACTGCCGCAGCCACCCTTTCACCTCCGTCGAGCGAATGGATTCCGGCAGGCCGGGAACGGGAGTTCCGGTGAGGAGGACGGGGTGGTTGCCGGGATCCTCCGGGATTCTGCCGTGGGAACCTTTGACCAGGGAGGGATCGAGCGGGATCACGTCGAGCAGGGCTCGGAATCCGAGTTTTTTCCGCAGCAGAAACGTCATCAATTTCAATTTGGGAAAGCGAATGCCGGGATCGAAGAACAGTTCCACCGGGTCGAAGCCGGGTTTCCGGTGGATATCGACGCAGCGGGCAAAATCGGGAGCTTTGTCGTCGTCGGTCCAGTAATAGTAGGTGAACCAGCAGCCGGGAGCGGCGACGGCGATGAATTCACCGGCGCGGGAGTGATCGATATTCCGGGCCGCTTTTTCCGCGGCGCCCAGCACCTCGGCCACGCCCGGGGTGCTCTCGAGGGTGCGGCGCACGTCCGCTTCGATCGACGGGTCGTTGAGGTAGACGTGCGCGATCTGGTGGTCGGCGACGGCAAAGGCGCGGCTGGCCCCGCAGTCGAGCAGTTCGAGGCCGAGCTCGTCCTTGACCGTGATCCAGCCCTTTTCGCGGAAGACCCGGTTGAGGTGGACGGGAGTATCGACATCCTCGATACCGTACTCCGACAGGACCACCACCTGCACGCCGCGACCCCGGAGCGTGTCGATAAGGTCGCCGGCCACGGTGTCGATTTCCTGCAAATCGCGGGCGATGGCGGGATCGCCCGGCCCCAGGCGCTGCAGGTTGTAATCCAGGTGGGGAAGGTAGACGAGGTTGAGCGTGGGGGTATACTTTTCCTCGAACCATCGGGCGCACCTCGCGATCCAGCGCGACGAGTCCACGGCGGAGAGGGGCCCCCAGAAGGTGGGGAAGGGGAAGTCGCCGAGGTCCTTTTTGATTTCGTGCCGCACGTCCATCGGGTGCGTATAGACGTCGAAAATCTTGCGTCCGTCCGCCGGATACATGGGTCGGGGGGTGATCGAGTAGTCGGCGGCGGAGTACATGTTGTACCACCAGAAAAGCTTGGCGCAGGTGAACGACGGATCGGCCGCCTTCAGCTCCTCCCAGATCTTGGGCGCCCGGACCAGGCGGTCGGGTTGTTTCCAGAACTGGACTTCGGCCAGGTCCCGGTTGTACCAACCGTTGCCGACGATGCCGTGTTGGGCGGGAGGTTTGCCGGTGAGGTAATCGGACTGGGCGGTGCAGGTGACGGCGGGAAACGCGGGTGTGATCCGGGCCGAACCGCCTTCCCGGGCGAAGGCGTCCAGGCGGGGCGTGTGTTTCCCGACGAGGGATGTGGAGAGGCCGACGATGTTGATGACCGCGGTGCGCTGCATAGGATCCAGCCTAGGGGCCGGGACGCCGCGTTCAAGGATCAACCGGCCGCGTCCGGCCGCCCCAGGCGTTCCAGCGCCCAGTGGAATTCCTTTTCGATGCTGTCGACCAGGGAATGTTCCCCGAGGGATTCGGGGAAAACGTCGAAGGTGTAGGTTTCGATCTCGATGTGGGGGCAATCGCCCTTCTGCAGGAACCTGAAGAACGCCGGGGTCAGACAGGCGGCGGTGGAGGCGAGGGGACCGTTTCGCTCGAAGTAGAGGGGCACATGGAAATGGACGCGAAAGCGCTCGATGTCGGCTTTGAGGGGGAGGGATTCCAGGGCGGAGGGAAGGTCGCTCCAGCTCTCCAGGGTTCCGTCGGTACGGCGGGCTTTAACCTGGTGCAGGTAGACGGGTTCGTCGAAGGCGCGGAGGGCCTCGAAGGCTTCCGGGGAGGGCTCGGCCTCGAGGGCATTGCTGAGCTGAACTTTGGAGATACGGATGCCCTCGTCGCGGTAGCGGCGGCAGGATTCGGCCAGGTCTTCGAACTGGAGCGCGAGGTGGCAGGTGTCCACACAGATCCCGATGTGCCGCCGCAGGGTTTCCTCCGCTTCGGAGCGCGTGAGCCCCCGTTGTCCGGCGATGCGGCCGGCCCCTTCGCGGAAAAGATTCTCCCGGAAGAAGCGGAGCGCCTCCGGGGTCGATTCCAGCAGGCAGTCCGGCTCCGGCTCCAGGCCCAGGTGGATTTCCTTTCCGGTTTCGTCGTAGAGGCGTTTCAGGTGGACGGCGGCCTCCGCCAGCCTCCCGACGATGGCCGAGGCCTGGCGGGGATCGCGGAGCCAGGATTTGTAGGAGCCGGGAACCGTGCTGATGCTGCCGGCCTCGCCCTCCGGCAGGAGGACGGCGAGGATGTCGGCCAGCCGGCAGGTGTAGCGCAGGCGCTCCTCGGTTTGCCAGTCGGGCCGGTAGACTTTTTCTTTCACCGCGGTCCCGTGGAAATTGCCGTAGGGAAAGCCGTTGATGGTGAAGGCGTAAAAGTTGTGAGCGTCGAGGAATTGCCGGGCCGCCCGCCGTGTGTCGGGTGAGTTGAGGTCGTCGACCGCCCGTGCCCCCAGTCTGAGTCCCAGGCCCAGGGGCGCGTTCCCGGTGAGACGGTCGCGCAGCGTTCCCGCGTGCGTCTGTACGGCTTCGCGTACCTGTTCCCAGGTTTCGCCGCGGTGGACGTTCAGGCAGTAGGTGAGGTGCCGGGCAGGATCGTTCGGAAGTTTCATGATGGCGATGCGCGTTCTTTGAGATCGAGGAGGGCCCGTTCGATGACGGCCGGGTCGGCGTGATGGACTTCGAACCGGGAACCGATGCCGCGGGGAAACGTCAGCGTGAGTTCTCCTCCCAGGTGCTCGCGAAAGGCTTCCAGTCCCTTGAGCAATTCCCGCGTTCCGGCCGCGTCGCGCAGGTCGTTCTCCGGGTACCAGAGGGGGAACCCGGAAGCTCGCAGGCCGTTATAAATCGTCTCGAATTCGGCCGGGGAAAGCCATCCCTGGTAGGCGGCGTACCGGGAATCAAGGGCCAGCCCCATGGCCACGGCATGGCCGTGACCGATCCGGTAGTCCGACAGGATTTCCAATTTGTGAGCGCTCCAGTGCCCGAAATCGAGCGGACGGGCGCGGCCGAATTCGAACGGGTCGCCATTGCTCCGGATGTGTTCCAGGTGGAGGGCCGCGCAGCGTTCGACCGTTTCGGCCATGAGGGCCTCGTCCCGTTCCCGCAGTGCCGGCGCGGCGGCGCACAGGAACCGGAAAAACGAGGCGTCCTTGATGATCGCGACCTTGAAGGCTTCGGCGATCCCCCCGATCCAGTCGCGGTCGGGAAGGTTCCTGAGGAAATCCCGGTCGTTGATGACGGCGAAGGGAGGCATGAATACCCCGACGGCGTTTTTCACCCCGTCGAGATTGATCCCGTTTTTTACCCCCACCCCGGCATCGTTCTGGGCCAGGACGGTGGTGGGCACCCGGACGAGCCGAACGCCGCGGTGGAGGAGGGAGGCCGCGAGGCCCACGGCGTCCAACATGGCGCCGCCGCCGATGGCGAGGATAAAGGAGTGACGGCAGAGGCCGCGCCGCAATGAATCGCGCACGATGTCCAGCACCGGTTCGATGCGACTCTTGGCCGCTTCACCTCCGGGAAACGTTTCCGGCGGGCCGATCAATTCCAGGGAGTCGGTCCGGGCCTGGAAATAACGTTCCACGCGACTCCCCAGTTCGGGGTGGGCGGCCGCGACGCCGGTGTCGATGTACACGCGGACCCGGTGCCGGTCGTCGGGGGCCAGGCGGGCCAGGGTATTTACCAGCACCGGATTCTCCGGGTTAAACAGGCTCCGGGTGAACACCACCGGGTAGTCGAAATCCACGTGAAAGGCCTGCCGGTGAATCGAGTGCGGAAATGCCGCGGTCCCGGTTACCCCTGCTTCCGGCGGGCGGCTTTCGGCCGGCGCGTTGCATTGATCGTTGGCATCCATGGTACTCAACTGGAATAAAACCACTTTGCGAGGCGGCGTTGCAAGGGCCAAAGGCAAAACACGGCTCCGGCGGTGATCGCGGCGGTGGCGGTGGCACCGGAGGCGATGATAAGCGCGGCCTGGAGCGGGATCAAGGCCCCGATCCACTTCCCGATGAGGGGCGGCACCCCGGAAACCGGTTCCCGGAACGAGCGGGTGAAGCGGACCGCGGTCCAGGCCGCCGTCCCGAGCGAAGCGCTCCAGGCGGCGAGAAATACCGTCCCCTGCCAGGCATTCTGAGGGGGGGCGACCGACAGAATCGCGGCCAGGCCGAGGGCGGAAACGGCCGCCGGCAGCCACCCTTCCCAGGGCAGGTAGCCTCCCCGGGTTTCGCGGTGGGCGATCCAGGTGACGGCGGCGATGTAGAGGACAAGCACTAAGCAGGCCGTGCCGGCCGCGGGAGGCAGGGTGGGTTCCGGCATCGCGGCGAGGGCTCCGGCCGCCCCGAGAAGGAGATTCAGGCCGCGGCACAGTCCCATGGTGACGGCGGCCGCGAAGCGGTGCCTTTTGGCCAGGAAGGTGTAAACGAGAATGCAGGCGGCGAGCGCGAGAGCGGTTACAAAAGCGACGGGTCCGGACGCGAGCGCCATCAGGCTTGCGGCGAGGACGAGTCCGGTCGCCACCGCCGCTACCGTACCGGTGGTTACGGCCCCGCTCGGCAGGGGGCGGGCGGGACGGTCGCGACGATCCTCCTCCAGGTCGGCCCAGTCGTTAAAAAGCAGGCCGGCGCCGTAAAGGCAGAGGCCGGCCGCCACCACCGCCGCCGCCCCGCCGGGTGCCGGGACCATCCCGCCGGTTACGAGGAGCCAGCCCGCGAGAATGTCGCCCGGAACGGTAAGAAAATTCGGGATACGGAAAAGCGAAAGCCAGGCGCTGCGTCCGTGCACGCGGGTGGTCACGGCTTGCTGTTGTTTACCGTTGCCGTTGCCGGTTCCACGAAATCGCGGTGCATTCGGGCAAAGAAC
>PXDC01000196.1 GCA_003565135.1 Verrucomicrobiota bacterium | reverse complement strand
TTGGGGGGGGAGGGGGGTGACGGTCACCGCGGCGGCGGCTTCACCGGCTTCGAATCCTTCGAACACCCCCGAAACCTCATAATCGACCCCTTCCTCCGCGTCCCCGGACGTGGAGATCTCCACCGGCAACGGGTCTTCCAGGGGGCCGGTCCGGCTCAGGATGACCGGGAGCGGTTCGCCGTCGGTTTTGTCGGCGAATCCGGGCGAGGCCGGCGCCAGGGAGATGACCGGGGACGCGAGGGGTTGGCTCGCGGTTTCGCTGAGCCCGTAGGCGCCGAGGTTCGGGCGACTCCCGTCGTCGCGGGGATTTCCGGCGGCGATCAGGGGACTGTGATCCTGGTCGGCGACCCAGGCCCCGGCCTCGGGGTCCCACCGACCCTGCGCCGAGCGCAGACGGAAATTCTCCTGCCCCGGGTCGGCAAACAGCGGGTCGAGGGCGGTGGTGCCGAGTTGCCCGTAGGGAAGGGATTCGGGGGCGGGGTCGGCGGTTTCGTTCCTCCAGAAGTTGGCGTATTCGATTTCGAATTGTCCGGATGCCGCGGACAAGGTTCCGCTTTCGGACCGGTTCGCACTCGTGATCGTGTTGCGCAGTGTTAAAACCCGCGGGGTCCGCCCGCCGAGGTGAACCGCACTTCCCGCGGGCGCCCGATTGCCGTGGAGAACGGTGTGTTCGACGATCAGCGCGATGTCGTCGGCGTGGGTGACCGCGAGGCCGCCGCCCCGTTCGTCGGCTTCGTTGAACGCGATTACGTTTCCGGAGAGCGGAGCGGACGTGCCGGTGTCGACCGGCGCCCAGGCTTCGCCGTCGGTTGTGCGGAGCGCGGCTCCCTGGCGTCCGAACGCCACCAGGAAATCGTCGGCCGCCACCAACTCATAGAGATCCGTTCCCTGGGGCAGCGGATGGTGTTGCGTCCATTCCCGTGCGTCCGCGCCTGGGATAAGCAACAGCGTTATGGCAGGAAACGGGTGAAACGGTGAAGGAACTCCATGGCGGGTTCAGGGGTTCTTTTGGGGCGAAATGATCAAATCGGTTCGGTAGCGAACATGGGATTTCCCGGGACCGCCTGTCAACGGGGATCGTGCCGGGGCCTGCGGATGTTCCGGTCCGCCGAAGGTGATCCGTCGACCCCTGCGGTTCGGTTTCCTTCAGGACGTTCTCCGTCTCGTGCGCCGGGCGGGATGAGGACGGAGGGGCGACATCCGGCCGGGCAGGGCCCCTGGAACAAAAGCACCAAGCGTCTTTACGCGCAAGGGACCTGGATAAACCCGGCACGGACGGTGGTTCACGATTTTTACGGCGCCGGGGTGTGGCGGATCACGATGCGTGTGTCCTCGTGCAGGGGCGCAAAAAAGAACTCGAATTCACGATCGTAGTGTTTTTCCGCGAACACCTCTTCGCCCGGACGGACATCGGTGATTTCAATGTGGTAGGTGTCCTCGCCCAACGGGTTCACGAAGTGTTCATCGTAGTGCGTTGCGTAGAAAAAGAACGTCCAGGTCGAGAAAAAGTCGTTTACGCCGCTGTCCTGAAGCTCGTTCTCGCTGTCGTAACACGCCCAGGTGACGACGTCGCGGGGATCGCCCGGGTCGAGGTAGAGGTCGATCCGGAGTGCCTCGGGATCCTCGGGATCCGAAACGGGAGCACACGGGTCGAAGGGCGCGTCCGGCTCGGGCGGCGGGGGTGGTGCCGGGGTATAATTGAGGCCGAGCTGTGCCCAGGCGCGAAGGGTGGAATCGGTCAGTTCCCAGGTGGCTTCGAAGTAGCTTCCGTAGGGATCGTAGTGGCAGTCGCGGACATCGTGATAGAAGTGCACGTACCGGTTGAGTCCGTCTGTCTCGAACGGTTGCAGGCCGTCTTCTCCAAGCAGCAGGGGCAGATTCTCCGCGCGCACCGTCGCCTCGTTCCAGACGTCGTTTTCCGGCGAGAACTGCTGGACGTACGCGGACTCGAAGGTCAGTTCGAAACGCAGGCAGCGCTCCATGAGTTCCATGATCTCGTCGGACATGGATCCGTCGTCGTCGAACAGGAGTTGGTACTCGGCGCCGAAGGCGAGAATCCGCCACGCTTCGACCGGATTGAGGCCGGTGACACAGCGGTCGTGGGAATTGTAGATGGCGTTGATGTACCCGGTCTGAAGAAAGTCCTCCGCCTCAAAACCGCCCGTTTCGTCCATACCGAGGTCCAGTTGCAGGCGGGTTTGCCAGTGAAGGAATTCACGGACCGCCGTCCTGAGGACGGACTCGTCGTTTTCGGCCTGGATCGCCCACGGGAGGACGGTCTGGTGGTACCAGGTTTGGAGAACGTCTTCGATATACGCGCGCTCCTCGGGTGTCAGATCGTCGTCGGGATCCACGTGCAACTGGCGGTGCGCGAGCTGCCGGTAGATGCCCGCGATCTCGCGCAGCGCCCACTCGGCGGTGCATCGCGGCGGCGGCAACATCGACTGGAGCTCTTCCGTCGTCCCCTCCGCCGCACAGTAGCCGGAGAAACTCGTCAGGGTGAATTCGATCGAATCCGCCGTCGTGGCGACCGGCACCAGGTGGGCGTTCTCGCCGTTGCCCGAATAGGCGAATCCGGAGTAGGCCGAGGGGTCGAACGGGTTGGTCGGGATCAATTCCAGAG
>PXDC01000079.1 GCA_003565135.1 Verrucomicrobiota bacterium | reverse complement strand
TAAAGCTGAATCCGTCCGAACCCGTCGCATGAATGCGCCGGGATTCGTCAGCCCGCCACGCGGTAAGTTGCGCGATTTCCTCATCAGTCAGCGGGATCAACTTGATGTGGGTAACCCCGCTGTCCGAGGTAATTCCTGACGCCTGTTGGGAAATGTGCAATACGCTGTCGGAGGTCAACTCAGCCGTCTTCAGAAAAACTTCGGTCGAGTTTCCGTAATAGGCTCGATTGGAGGTTCCCCTAATCAGCGGAGCGGGATCTGAATCCAGCCGGAAGAAGCTTCTGTTAGGTATGCCGGAGCCGAACACCCCAACAAAGATCGCGTGCCAGCCGTCCACGCCGAGGGGTAAAGTCAACTCCGGCGCTTCCGTTTCCGGCCCCGCTAGAATAGCATTTCCCGCGTACCCGTCACCTTCCTCGTAAGCGGGCCCGTCTACAGGGCGAATCGGGATGTCGGTCATCTCATACGACATCACACGCCAATGACCTTTTTTCATCCGCGGCGAAAACGCGGACGAAGGGGAGCCTTGTGTCATGTCCGTAATGACAATAGCCTCCGAAGCATTGGCCCAGTCGGCCAGGGCCGCACCACCCCAGAGCTGAAATTCGGTGGCCGACATCGTTCCTGATCCAGCACAGAGCACCGTCCAACAGAACAAGGAGATTCGGAAGCTGTAACTAGGATAAAGCCTTTTTTCTGACCGATAGGGGATTGTTTGTTTCACAATAAATGCTCAGGGGCTTTTTCGGGGGGGGGGTTAAATAAATCGGAATTCGCAATATTCCTGGTCTTTTGAATACGCTCCACTTTTCCTTCGTCGCTGTAGGGTCGAGGAATGCGGACAGGGGCCGAACTAAAACCGTCAATAGGGAAAATACCACTCATCCCGCAACGGGTAGCGCGCATACTCGACATGTCCGTCCACGAACAGGAGATTCACTGCATCAAAGCCGTCATTGTGTCCCCTTGGATATCGGATGCGAAAGACATCGCTCCGGTTCAAGTCAAACCCCCGATGCCAGTGACTCATGCCAATATCGAAAAGGTCCTGGCAACACTTGATTACATCACCAACGTTCCATATATCAAACACCATAATGGTTTGGGTCGGAGCCGCAATCGAATCCATGGAGCGGCCGTAAAGTATCCCGGCACCCGGAGCGTTCGTAATGTTGAAGCGATAATTTCGCAACTGGGTATCCGGAGGGGCCGGCAAACTTGGGCATAGAAATATTTGTTTGTCCTCTATGTAAGGCCAGAGAAAAGCAATCCAGTTCTGGTTGGGATTAACGTCCGGATGGTTTGCGGCAAGGACCTCAAAAAACCGGTCATCATGATCCGCAAGGTACATGTGAGTCGCCACTCCCATTTCGCGGAGATTGCTCGTACATGAGGCTCGCCAGGCGGATTCACGCACAACGCCTACAATCGGAATGATTATTGCCGCCAGAATCCCGATAATGGCAATCACGGTCAGCAACTCGATGAGGGTAAACCCTTTATGGTCACGTCTGGGTTTCATGAATTTGATTGTCTCTTGATTTAAGCAGGATCGTGGCTTCCTTGATTTATCCGGCAGCACGACCGCGTCTCGGATAACTGATAACCAGCTTACCACGTCCTCCTGGAAAGAAAAGGCGCATAAAAAGGTAAAACCCTTTTACCAGATCTTGTGTTTGAGTGCAGGTTGACGGGCAAGCGCTACTGGATCAGCTTCCCCGGTTGCGGCATCGGTTCAGCGAAAAGGTTTGCGGGGATCTTGAAGTCCATGTGACACTATTTTGAAATACAAATGACCCCGACGCTCTCCGAACTACGCAACCGCTTGGATAATCCCATTCCCTCAATCCGCCCGCCTTTTCTGGAAAACGGCGAAATTGACTGGACCGGGCTCGACACCGTGATCGGCAGCCTGATTGATAACGGTGCGGAGAGCCTCCTGCTCACCGCGGGCGATTCCCATTATCAAAGTTTATCGGGAAGCGAGATATCCGACCTAACACGCCGCGTAGGCAGGATGACTGGCTCTCGGATCCCTTGGATCGCCGCGGATTATCTGTGTGACACGGCCCGATCGATCACGCTTGCGGAGGAAGCTCGTGCTGCCGGGGCCTCCCTGTTCATGCCTCTCCCACCCCATTGGGGCAACAGCCTCACTGTCGAATCGCTTGCGCGCCACTATATTACCGTCGCACAGATCCTTCCTATTGTGCCGGTAACGAATTTTCTCGCCGGTTGGAGCATCGAAAGGCTCTGCGCCCTCTTCGAGAATGTTCATAAGGCGCTCGGCGAACGCCTCGTGGCGATCAAAGACGACCTCCTCGGCGACCCAGGCCGCCGTCTCGCCCTCGCCCTAGCCGAACACTGTCCCATTTTCGTCGGGGGCCAAAAAATCAATCACTTATCTCTCCTCCCCTTCGGCGGAAGGGGCTATCTTTCGACCCTACTGCTCTTTTCCCCGGAGATCACCCATGCTTACTGGCAAGCAGTCCGTCGTGGCGACCTCAAAAGCTGCCTGAGATTTATCCGGGACTGGGATGAGCCGTTATTCGCACTTCTTAAACGGCAGCCCGGCGGCTTCGACGCGGGGCTTCATGGAATGATGGAGCTTTGGGGACTAAGCACCCGTTGGCGTCGCCCGCCCTATCACTCCCTGTCGGCCGAAGAGCTTGAAACCTTTACCCATGACCTTGTGCAGCTGGGTTGGCGCCCGTCCGGCAGGATGTAATCATTCTTCGCCTTCTTCTGCCAAGTCCCGTTAAAGTAACCGATCTTGGACCGACCCCAACCACTGGATCATCAGTCGTTTTTCATTCCAATAAAGGCTCGAAACAGGGATTGCTCCTTCGCTTTTGCCGGAAAGTGTTATCGAGCATCTATTGTGTATGCAGAAAACAACTTGATTGTTCATCGACCCACACCTAATTGATTAATAGGCACTTCCGCCCCGATTTTGTCCTTTCTCCACATCATCCAGAAGAAGCAGCTCCTGCTCGCTCGCCACAACCTCCTGGATAGCCGCCGCACATTCACGGGTCACCTGATAGTTAAGAAAGTTTTTGGTTGTGGAAAAGATGCCCATTTCAACAAGCAAATGTTTCAACCCTGCGAGCCAGTAGGTGACGTTTTCTCCCCCGTAAACGGCGTACATCAGGCGACTCATCCGCTCCTGCAAAGCTTCCGCCCGGTCACGATCCCCCTCAATGACCGCCTGCATGATCCGGCGGGCCAGGACGCCATTGAAGACCGCTCCGCCGAGCATCAGGCCGTCGTAGCCACGGCACATGTGCGCCGCGGCGGAGAACTCATCTCCATTAAACAAACGAAGGTCGGACCTTTCACGCCGCGCCTCCAGGGCGATCGCCCGTCGTTCCGGCTCGGTGGAGCTGTCTTTTATCATAACCACGCGCTCCTCGCGATAAATATCGCCGAGAATTGAATTGGGCGGGCGTACGCACCCGTTCACGCCCATGTCGTAAACGCACACCGGAAGCGGGGATCGTCGGATCGCCTCCCGGTAGAGCCGCAAGAGGGCTTCCGGGCTCGCGTTCATCAAAAACGAAGGCGGCGCAATGGCGGCCAACTCGGCTCCATCCTCACATGCCCACTCGGCGTTCTCTAGAATCCGCGCCGCTGAATTGTCGGACACCTGCACGGCGATGCGCAACCTGCCGGCCGCTGCCTTGCTAACCATCCGCACCAGCCGCCGGCGCTCGTTCGCCGGCATCCATGGGCCTTCACCGCAAGTCCCTGCCAGAAGAACTCCATCGACGCCGAGCCGTACATGATGTTCAATCAGACGAATGACGGCCTTTTCGTCAACGGCCATCGTGTCGGTAAAGGGCGTCGGCGTCGCCGACCATAAACTAGGAGAAACGATATGAGGTGCAAAATTCATAACGACATTGAACGGGCTCTTCTTCCTTCCTCTAAAAGTAACATCGCTTCCGGAATGCAAAACCCTTTCGTTCTGGTAAAAACAGTTGAACAGTTTCGGTTTTCAACGTTCAATTGCCTAATCCGGCATGCTTGAGCTTCCAAAACGCGCCTCGCTCATTCCTCAAATTGCAGAAACCCTTCGGCAAGCGATTAGCGAAGGGCTCTGGCAGGAATGTCTTCCCGGTGAACGTGAGCTAGCCGACCGCTTCCAGGTCAGCCGGCCCACGTTGCGCGAGGCGCTCAAGCTTCTACAGCGGGAAGGAATCGTCGATGTTGTTCATGGAAAACGGCGCCGGATTCTCCTCAAAGTTCAACACCCTCGCCGCTCATCCCGTAACGTCGTAGCGGCCATCACTCAGGACCCGCCCCATCTGATGGCGCCCCTTACTATCTTCTATATGAACGAACTCCGGAAGCATATCCAAGAGGCAGGTTTGCAACTTGAAATACTCACAGACCGGCGCCTGAACAGTTCCAAACCGGAAAAGCTGCTCGAAGGCAAGGTGCGCGACGAAAAAGTTGCCTGCTGGATTCTCCTTTCGGTGACCCAGCAAATCCAGAGTTGGTTCGATCAACGGGGCCTCCCGGCTCTCGTTGTCGGTTCCTGTTATCCGGAAATCGCGATACCCTCGCTCGATATTGACTATCGTGCCATTTGCCGTCACGCAGTGGGCGAATTTTTACGCAAAGGACACCGGCGTCTCGCCTTTCTCACTCCCGCAACCAAGGTTGCCGGCGACGAGGCCAGCGAAGAAGGTTTCCTGACCGGTGTCGCCGATTCCGGACATACGGATGCCAATGCCACCTTTTTCCGGCACGATGGCACTCGCGAGGATATTTGTCGCAAGCTCGATCGCCTGCTTCGCGCTCCGGCCCGTCCAACTGGTCTTCTCATCAGTCGGCCTTTCCACCTCCTGACGGCTTTCACCTATCTTCTCCAAAAAGGACTATCATTACCCGGCGATCTATCGATCATCTCCCGCGACAACGACACCTACCTGAGCTGCCTTTATCCCGACATCGCCCGCTACTCCTACCGGCGCCGTCATTTCGCCCAGCGCCTCGCCCGCCTGATCATTCAACTGGCCACCACGGGCAGCCTCCCCAAGAGGGAGCACCGCCTCATCCCCCAGTTTCACTCGGGAACCACCGTGGCACCGCCCCCGAGCGATCTCTGTAACCCTGCAAACCGATGACCGAACCCGAACTCCTATTCGATGGTCGCGCCGAACTGGCGGAAGGCCCGGTCTGGCACCACAACGCCCTCTGGTGGGTGGAAATCACCGCCGGACGGCTCAACCGGTTGAGCATTGGCACCGGGATCGCGGAATCGCGCGCCCTGGGCTCGACCATCGGTTGTGCCGCTCCCACCGACGCGCCCCACACCTGGCTCATAGCGACGCAGAACGGGTTGGAACTCCTGGATTGGGAATCCGGAGACCGCCACCCCGTCGCCCCGCTGGAAAAGGATCTTCCCGGCAACCGGCCCAACGACGGCAAGTGTGACCCCTACGGCCGATTCTGGGTGGGGACCATGAACCGGCACGGCGAAAAGGAGAAGGGCGCCCTTTACCGTCTCGATCCGGACGGGCGGATCGAACGGATCCTCGACGCCGTCACCCTCGCCAACGGACTGGCTTGGGCGCCGGACGGCTCCCGGTTCTATTTTATCGACACGACCACGCGACGGATCGACCGCTTCGACTACGATCCGGACTCCGGCGGCATTTCCGGACGCATTCCCTTGCGCCGTTTCGAAGCCGGGGAAGGGGCACCCGACGGCATGGCCATCGACCGCAGCGGCAACCTGTGGGTCGCCCTTTGGGGCGGAAGCGCCGTGCTCGGGATCGACGGCCAATCGGGCCGGACGCTCGACCGGATCCCGATGCCGGTGTCGCAACCCACATCCTGCTGTTTCGGCGGCGAAGGCGGAAGGACGCTATTCATCACCACCGCCTGGCAGGGAATGGATGCGGCCCGACGCGAAGCCGAACCTCACGCGGGCGGCATTTTTCACTGCGTTCCCGGCGTATCGGGATCACCGGCGGCCGCATACCGGCTGCACGATTCGATATTCCATTGACAGCCGTCCGGCGGTCCGTAACGTTCCCCCCCATACCCGAATGACGACTTTGATTTCCACAGCGATCGACCCAACCGGAATCCCGGCAAGTCGCATGTCGCAGAAAACGAAAATTCTCATTCTCGCCGATATTCCCATCCTCCGCCGGGGACTGGCCGCGCTCATACGCGACGACCAGGGCCTGGATCTGTGCGGCGAGTTCGCCGAATCCGACGAAGCCCTCAACGAAATCGGGAACAACCTCCCCGACCTCCTGGTTTCCTGCATCCCGTTGAGTCTCCCGCATGGCAGCGCGTTTCTGCAAAAGCTCGGTTCGCTCCATCCGGACCTTCCGGTCCTGGTCCTCTCGCCGGACGAAAGCGAAGACGAAACCGGCGGCCAACAAGCGCTCCAGCTCGGGGCCCGGGGTTATGTCCCCATCGACCACACCGGCGAACGAACCATCGAAGCCATCCGCACCATCGCCGGTGGCGGGAACGCGTTCTGAGCGGATTTTTTAACGTTCGCTCTGTTCCAACTCCCGTGTGATCGCCGTCCGGTTCTTCTCCAGGAGCGCGCCCAGATCCGCGGGCAATGCCCGGGCGGCGGCTTCGAGAGGAAAGCCCATGACCTGGCTGAGCCACGGCGATTCCATGAGTTGGGGAACCCGCCGTTGCCATACCTCGCGCGCCCGCCGGTCCGCCAAATGGGTGCCGATCGTCGCCGCGGGGTCCAACGAATCACTGCCGGCCTCATCTCCGGTCTCGTCGGCCCCTCCCCCCCATTCGCCGGAGGGATAGGAAAAGCGGTAGCGACCCGACCCGAGGCGGACCTCGACCCGGTCGCCCGCCTGTTCGATCGATCGAATGCCATCGGAGCGGTCCGGCCCGGCTCCATCCATCGTCAATGTATCCACGACGGCATGCGGCAGGAGCACAATCCCGGTCGTATTCGCCGGTATCCGGATATCCAGGACAAAATCACCCTCGCGGATTTCCCAGGATGACTCAACCCTCCCGTAGGGGGAATCCAGCAGGGCTCCCGCGTGATCGAGACCGCCCCCGGGACCCGGCGCAATCCGCACCTCACGATACCCCGGGGCGGCGGGTTGGATTCCGGCCACTTCCTCCATCAGCCACTGGCCGATGGCACCGTAGGCGTAATGATTAAATGAATTCATCCCGCGGTCCTGGAAACTTCCGTCCGGTTTGATGCCGTCCCATCGCTCCCAGATGGTCGTCGCCCCCTGTGTCACCGGGTACAGCCACGACGGGTAGTCCGTCCGAAGCAACAATCGGTAGGCCAGATCGCTATGGCCGATTTCACTCAGAACGGGGTTTAGATGCGGCGTCCCCAGGAACCCGGTGGTGAGGTGACCGTGCCGTTGCACGCTTTCGACCAGGAACCCCGCCGCCGCCGGCCGGGTTTCCTCCGAAAGGAGGTCGAACCGCAGCGCCAAAAGGTAGGACGTCTGCGTATTGGAAAGGACCCGGCCGCGGGGAGTGACGTACTCCTTCCGAAAAGCCTCGCCCACTTTGTCGGACAGTTCGGCGTAACGCGCCCGCTCGTCATCCTTCCCCAGCACCCCGGCGATGTCACTCAACAGACTCGCCGACCGCGCGAAGAACGCCGTGGCAATCAGGTCCTTGTCGGTAAAAGCCCCCGGGTAATCCGAACGGGTGGTGCTGAAGGAAAGCCAGTCACCGAACGTGAAGTCCCCCTCCCACAGGTAGGGGTCGCCGCGGGCGGCGGCGCGGCCCGCCACGTAGTCGACCCAGGCTTTCATGCTCCCGTACCGGCGTTTCAGGATGCGGGTGTCACCAAAGGATTGATACAGTGCCCAGGGGACGATAACCCCGGCATCGGCCCAACCCGCCGCTCCGCTCCAGTTTTCGCCCAACACGTTGGGCACCACGTGCGGGATGCTGCCGTTCTCGAGCTGGTCCGCCTCCAGGTCGGCCAGCCATTTGGCAAGGAACGCCGCCGTATTCATATTCAGGTTGGCGGTGGGCGCAAAAACCTGGATGTCCCCGGTCCAGCCGAGCCGTTCATCCCGCTGGGGGCAATCGGTCGGAATCTCCAGGAAGTTTCCCTTCTGGCCCCATACGATATTGTGCTGCAACTGATTGAGCAGCGGGTTCGAACTTTGGAAATGTCCTGTCGGCTCCATGTCGGAATGGAGCACAATCCCCGTCACATCATCCACCGTGAGCTCTCCCGGATAGCCGCTTACGGCAACATACCGGAAGCCCTGAAAGGTAAAACGGGGCTCCCAGACTTCTTCACCGCCGCCCTTCAGGATGTACCGGTTGGTTTGTTTCGCCGCCCGCAGATTTTCGGTATAGAAATTGCCGTCGCGATCCAGGACTTCCGCGTGGCGCAGGACGACTTCGTCGCCGGCTTCACCCTCCACCCGCAACCGGATCCAGCCGATCATATTCTGGCCCATATCCACCACGGTGTCCCCCTCCGGCGTCACCAGGATCTCGCGTGGCGTCAACGCCTGGATCTTCCGGACCGGGGGCGCCTGCTGCGCGATCAACCTTTCCGTTCCGTGATCCGCTATGCGGACGCCGGCCCAATCGTCATCCTCATACCCCGGTTCCGACCAGCCCGTCCGCTCCCGGCGCGCGTCGTAGGATTCCCCGTTGTAGATGTCCGATTTCAGAATCGGGCCCGTGCCCGCTTTCCAGGCGCCGTCACTGACGACCCACTCCGTCCGTCCATCCTCGTAGACGATTCGCAACTGGGCCAGCAAAGCCAATCGTTCCCCATAAAAGTTACGCTGATCCCGAAACCCGATATACCCGCGGTACCAGCCGTCACCCAGGACGACCCCGACCGCATTATCCCCGGACCGCAGCGAGTCGGTCACATCGTAGGTCTGGTACTGGAGACGGTTATGATAACTGGTCCACCCCGGACTGAGCACCTGGTCGCCCACCCGGGCTCCATTGATCTCCATTTCGTACACGCCGTGAGCCGTGACATAGGCCCGGGCGGAACGGATCTCCCCTTTGAGTGAGAATTCACGGCGCAGCATGGGGGCGGGCGGCGAGGTTGAGGTATCCTCCTCCAGGTCCGGCTCGATCCATTGAGCCCGCCAGTCGTCCGGTTCCAGCAATCCCGTTTCCCAGAACGCGACCTCGCTCCAGCCCGAATCCCGTCCGTGATTGTCCCACACCCGTACCCGCCAAAAATAGCGTTTCGCCGATTCCAGTTCCGGCCCCCCGTAGTCGAAATGAAGGGACCGGTCGGATTCCACCTTCCCCGTGTCCCAAAGGACCTCGCCGCGCCGGAGGGCCTCATCGCTTTCGCCGACCTGAAGACGACAGGCAACCTGTACGGTCGCCCGTTTTTCACTGCGGAGAATCCAGGAGAGTCTCGGCGCACGCTCGTCGATCCCCACCGGGTTCTCCAGGTGTTCGATCCGCAGGTCCCCCACCGCAAGGTCACCGTCGCCGGGGCCGGCCCCACCGGTCGCCATTCCGGCGCCGGCGAACGACAGGGAAAACACGGATAAGCGCAGCAGGGAGAGGGGTGCGGAAGACAGGAGGCTCATGGGCTTTCTCTTTCTAAGGTCGAGGTTTACGTGGTCCAATGTCCCGGACGGACCATGTTCGCTCCGGGCGCCCGATCCGGCAAGAACAATCCCGGTCCTCCCCCGCGGTCCGATTTCCCCGGATACCCATCCGCCGGCCGTGGCGGAGGAATCTCCATTGACACCGTTTCCCCTTCCTCCCCCATAATCGGAGAACAGCCGTTCGCCTCAATTTGCCACCCATGGCCCAACCAAACGAGAAACCTCCGCGCAAATCCGGAAATGAATTCGACCGGTCGCCTTCCGGCCCGAAGTTCACCCTGTTTCCCTTTGCCCTCTCACTTCTGGTCGCAAGCGGCATCGTCGTGGTCATATTCGGCGCCTACGAAATCATGGAACGCACCTGGTTCGCCGACCTGGACCACGAAACCAGGAATCTGCTTCACCGGATCCGCGGGATCCTGGCGGCCCTGGTCGCGGGAATCACGGTTGGCTGGGTTATCGTTCGCTCCTCACCCGCCCTGTTGACAGCGACCGCCGTCGACGAGGCCCTGACCCCGGAGCACGTGAGCGCGGACCGCTTCCGTATCTACGCGCAATGGTTTATCGCCATGCGGTGGATCGCGGTACTGGTGGCCGGACTCCTCGTATTCCTGGGCGTTCCGGTCTTCGAGCTCCTGCCCGAAGAAACGTGGTGGCCGCTGGTGGCAACGGTCGCGCTGCTGGCGGCCTGTAATTTCTTCTACACCGCCCGAGTTCACCGCTCGGCGGAAATGCGCCGCCTGCTGGTCTGGCAAAACTACCTCGATCTCCTGCTCTTCGCCGCTCTCCTGCACTTCACCGGAGGGGCCGAAAACCCCCTTGCGGTATTCATGCTGTTCCAGGTCGTCATCGGAGGCGTTCTCCTGTCCCAGGCGGAATGTTACCGCATCGCCGCAACCGGAAGCCTTCTCTTCGCGCTTATGGCCCTGGGGCAATGGTCCGGCCTCCTGCCGCACTACCCCCTGCAGCTTTTTCCCGGCGACGGCGCCATCCCCGCCGCCCGGCACCCTCCTTTTGTGCTCACCGCTATCGCGGTTCAAACCACCATCCTTTTTGTGACCGCCTATTTCATCACCACCCTTTCCGAACGCCTGCGGCGCAATGAACGGCGTGTGACCTCCCTGGCGGAACGGGCCCTGGCCGACCGCCGCCTTCTCGAGCAGGCGCTGGAAAGCACCGGCACCGGCATGCGCGTTCTCAATCCCGAACTCAAACCTGTCTGGGTTAACGACCGGTGGAAAGACTGGTTCGGCGATAAGACCGAAACCTGCCAACTTTTCCCCGAGTATCCGGGAGTCGGCTGTCCGGCCAGGAACTGCCTGGAAAAAGGGGAGCTCGACGTGTTCGAGATCGAACGCCCTCCCGCCGCCGGGAACCTTCAGAACTTCCAAATCACCAGCGCCCCCATTCATAACGCCGGGGGCGATATCAACCGGATCGTGCAGCTCGCCCAGGACACAACCGCCCAAAAGGAGGCCCATACCCGGATGATGCGGGCGGGACAAATGGCCGCGGTGGGAGAACTCGCCGGACAGGTGGCGCACGAGGTCAACAACCCGATCGCCATCATCAGCGCCAAAGCGAGCCTGCTTCTGAAGAACCGCCGCGGCGAGATGTCGGACAAAATCGCCGACGAACTCGGAAAGATCGTCGATCACACCAATCGCGTGGCGCGTATCGCCCAGGGCCTCCTCTCCTACTCCCGGCCATCCCCCACCGCCCGGTACCGGATCGACCTGCGCCAGCCCATCCGAAAATCGATCTCCATGATCGAACACCGGGCCCGCAACCGGGAGATTAAAATCCACGACAACCTTCCGGATACGGCCGTCATGGCCACCGCCAACAACGCGGAAATGGAACAGGTTTTTCTCAATTTGTTCATCAACGCCATCCAGGCCATGGCCCAAGGGGGTCGCCTGACCGTCACGCTCCTGCCGGATTCGAACGGCGCGCCGGGAACGAGCCCGCCCAAAACAGCATCGGCGCCCGGCATGCTCGCCATCGCGGTGGACGACACGGGGGACGGCATTCCGGCCGAAATACGGGAACGCGTATTCGAACCGTTCTTCACGACCAAGCAGGAAAGCCACGGCACGGGCCTCGGTCTGTCCATCTGCCAGGGGCTCCTCCGCAGCCACCAGGGCGAAATCGTCATCGACGCCGCCCCCGGGGGCGGCGCCCGTTTCATCGTCAGACTC
>PXDC01000290.1 GCA_003565135.1 Verrucomicrobiota bacterium | reverse complement strand
CTTGGCCATCACCTTTAACTTTTCTGCCATTTTACGCTTTATCATATGATAATAGTATAAAATTCTTTGCAAATTGTCAATACGATTAACAATCTGCAAAATTATAGGGCAATATTTGATTCAAAAAACCAGTAATTATTTTTGACGCACCAATAAAACGACACATAGGTGTCGCTTAAAAGTGATATATTCTATTTTAATGAATCCGGCAAGAGTTCTTGTTGTATTTTTCGACATATCGATGCAACGACGTTTTTGTCCGCAGAATGTCAGTTGTGGTGGTACCTTCTTTTTAGATAAAATCCAAATCCTAAAGCGAAAACGCGCCAAATCCTAAAATAAAATTGAGCCAAACCCTAAAATGGTATATAATTTACCACAAAAGTTAAAGAATCTTATACGAGAGGCAGGGCGGGGCGATTATGAAGAAATATATACCGCGGATTGCAGATACTATGCTAAAAAAGGCTTTGCAGGCATCCGGAGCTGTTTTAATAGAGGGTCCTAAATGGTGCGGAAAAACAAGCACAGCATTAGAGAGCTCAAACAGCTTTTTATTCTTACAGGATCCTGATCAAAGAGCAAATTATTTGCGAATTGCAGGTACTAAGCCTTCTTTGCTGTTACGCGGCGAAACACCAAGATTGATTGATGAGTGGCAATTAGCTCCTGTTTTGTGGGATTCGGTCAGGCATGAGGTTGATATGAGGAGAGAGACCGGTCAGTTTATCCTAACAGGTTCGGCAGTACCAGTTATTGACGAAAATATTTCTCATACTGGAACCGGAAGGATTTCTCGGGTAAAAATGAGGCCTATGAGTTTGTTTGAATCAGGAGATTCTAATGGAGAGGTTAGTCTGCATCAGTTGTTTCAGCCGGATTATCATGTAGAAGGGTTCGCAAATTTAGGGATAGAAGATTTAGCGCAATGTATTGTCAGGGGGGGATGGCCGGCATCTGTATCTCAAGCAGATGAAATGTATGAGAAACGAGTTATTGATTATCTTGATGCTGTTGTTAATATTGATTTGTCAAGAGTTGATGGTATAGAAAAAAATCCTCAAAAAGTGAGTATGCTTATTAGGTCTTTAGCAAGGAATATATCAACGGAGGTCTCTATGGAGACTTTGCGAAGGGATATGGAGGGCAGTGATAATGATACGATTTCTGTCCCTACTATGATGAGCTATTTGAGTGGGTTACAGCGAATTTTCGTTACCGAAGATTTGGAGGCATGGAATCCGTCAGTTAGGTCAAAGACGCCTCTCAGGTCAAGCGCCAAGAGACATTTTACTGATCCATCCATAGCTTGCGCTGCTTTAGGTGTTAACGAGGAGAAGTTATTAGGCGATTTTAATACTTTTGGCTATTTATTTGAGTCTTTATGTATAAGGGATTTGAGAGTCTACGCGGATTATTTAGATGGAAAAGTATACCATTACAGAGATAAATCAAAATTGGAATGTGATGCAATTGTAGTGCTTCGTAATGGGAGCTGGGGTGCTATTGAAATAAAAATGGGGGCCGGAGGTTTTGATTTAGCGGCAGAGAGCTTGTTTAAGCTGAGAAAAAGAATTAATACAGAAAAGATGTCTGAGCCTTCGTTCTTAATTATTCTCAGTGCAACAGATATTGGTTATACCAGGGATGATGGAATCCATGTCGTTCCCATAGGTTGTTTAAAATATTAGATGGACGATTTGGAAATTTATCCGGTGAAAACTTCCCATGATTCGCCTTCATCGGGCTTTGTTCAGGAGTGCGGACATCAATTGGAACAGGTTTTGCTGGGGCATTTATCGGCAAACAATAATACGCCGGCGCTGGTTGAAAAAACTTTTCGGGCGGTTGTTAAAAGAAGGATGAAATATGCTGTCCTATCAAGGGATGGTTTCAGCGGCTGCCTGGTGGTTTAGTGATTTAGGGGATTATAAAATAGATTTAATAATGCTATCTTAAGATTATCCGGAAGGAGGTATGCCTTGAAATCAGATATGGTTAGTCTGTACGAGCAGCGTCAATACCTGTTTCAGGAGAGGCAACGGCGGGTCCGAAAATACAGTAATACCGTTTCATGGCTGCGCCTTCTTTTCTTTGCTCTGGCCGTGGCAGCTTTAACTTACGGTTGGTACAGCACCTTCGACATCCTGGCTTATGCGGCGATTCCTTTCGTATCTGTTTTTGTCTGGTTGATAGTAAGGCATATGCGCCTTAAAGAAGAGATAGATTTCCTGCAAAAGATTGTTCAAATAAATATCGAGTGCCGGCAGCGTCTGGAAGGTAGTTGGACTGACTTTGCGCAGAGGGGCTCGCACTATATTGATAACAGTCATCCCTATTCGTCCGATCTCGATATATTCGGGCAGGGTTCCCTGTTTCAGTATCTCAATGCCACCACCTCTTTTTTGGGTGAACGATTACTGGCCGGGCAGCTGCGTCAACCGAATCCGGCAGACCAGATCAAGCCCCGGCAGGACGCTGTGTCCGACTTGGCAAAACGCCTGGATTTCCGGCAGAATTTCCAGGCAGCGGGGATGGATGATTTGTTCCGGCGGCAGGATCCGCAAATAGTAATAAACTGGTCGGAAGACAGGCAGAAGACCAGCCCCGGCTGGAAGAGGTTG
>PXDC01000254.1 GCA_003565135.1 Verrucomicrobiota bacterium | reverse complement strand
GGGCGAAGACCCGCAACTGAAACTTCTGCTGGATTCGGCCACCGATGTGATCACCATCTTCGGCAAGAGCTGGCTGCTGCACGTCACCGAGGTACTGCGGACCACTCCGGAGGAAAACCTGGCCATGATCGAGGAGTCGGTCCGGTTTCTGGTCGAGAACGGACGCGAGGTGATCTACGATGCCGAGCACTTTTTCGACGGGTATGCCGACAGTCCCGAATACGCCGTGAAAACACTGGAGGCGGCCTCCCGTGGCGGGGCCTCCTGGCTCGCGCTCTGCGATACCAATGGGGGCAAGCTGGTGGATGAGCTCAAGGGGATCACCGGCGAGGTGTGCGCCCGGTTTCCCGGCGGCCGGGTCGGGGTTCATTGCCACAACGATTCCGGACTCGGAGTCGCCGTTTCGCTCGCCGGCGTTCAGGCCGGTGCGCGGATGGTGCAGGGGACCATGAACGGCTACGGTGAGCGCACGGGCAACGCGAACCTGACGAGTATCCTGCCCAATCTTGCCCTGAAGATGGAATACGGCATGAACTGCCGGCCGCATTTGCCCAAGCTGCGCGAGCTGTCTCTCTTCCTCGACGAACTCGCCAACCTTCGCCCGAATACCAAAGAGCCGTTTGTGGGAGCCTCCGCGTTCGCCCATAAAGGCGGGGTGCACGCCAATGCGGCTCAAAAGGTGGCGCGCAGTTACGAGCACATGGATCCCACCCTGGTGGGGAACCGCCAGCGGGTGCTCATTTCCGACATGTCCGGCCGGAGCAGTGTCATGATGAAGGCCAAGGAACTCGGCGTGCACCTGGAGGAAGGAGGCGCCGATGTGAAAATGATGCTCGAAGAACTCAAGCAGCTGGAGTTTCGCGGGTACGAATACGAGGCGGCCGATGCGTCCTTTCAGCTCCTGCTTTCCAAGTGGCTTAAACAACAGAAGGCCTTCTTTACCCTGGAGGGGTACCGGGTGATCGTGGAGCGCCGCGGGGAGGAGGGCGAACTGGTGGCCGAGGCGACGGTAAAGATCAAAATCGGGGATGAGATTCACCATACCGTGGCGGAGGGTACCGGACCGGTGGGCGCGTTGGACAAGGCGCTCCGGCTGGCACTCGAGCGGGTGTATCCACAAATCAAATCGGTCGAGCTGCGCGATTTCAAAGTGCGCATTCTCGATGGCGGTGAAGGCGCCGAGTCGCGGATCCGGGTGTTGATCGAATCGAGCGACGGGCATGATATCTGGGGCACTGTCGGGGTGAGCGACAATATCATTGAAGCCAGCTGGGAAGCGTTGCGCGACTCGGTGGAGTTTATGTTGCTGAAAACCGCCGGCTGACGCCCCGGTTGCCGAATCCGCCCGGGTTTCTATTCACCGGGTAATCCGGTGCCGCGTCCGGGCGGTGTTTTTAATAGGCACCGTAGCGGTCGATCATGTTTATGACCGACCGGTAGGTCTCGAAGCTTACGCCCGGCGGTATGGAATGGTCGCTGTGGTAGATGTAACCGCCGTTTGTTTTGGCGGCGGGAATTTTGGTCGCAATTTCGGCTTCGATCCGTTTCAGATCATTGGTGATCAGGACCATGATGTCGATGTTGCCCATCAGCGCGATCCGGTCGCCGTACCGGGACTTCAGTTCGCGGACGTCGATGCCGGCCTTGGCCTCAAGGGGTTGAAAGCAATCGACCCCGGCTTCCATCAGGGATGGGATCAGGGGGCGAAAATCGCCGTCGGTGTGATAGATGACCGGCAGACCGCGTCGCTTGAACCAGTCGAGGTGTGCCCGGTGGCTGGGCAACAGCAAACGCCGGTACATGCGCGGTGAAAAAAAGGGACCGTGGTTGTAGGCGATATCTCCGTACACCCACGCTCCGTCGAATTCGATTCCGTTCTCGGACAGGTAGTCGAGCACGGAAAGGGCGACCCGGGTTTCGGTTTCGAACATGTCGGTGGCCCATTCCGGGTTGTCCGCCATCGCCATGCAGAGGGTCTCGTGTCCGACCACGTCCTTGACGATCTCAAAGGCCTCGACCCCGGCCCAGCAGAACCAGCGCTCGCCGGCACGGGCTTTGGCCATGGCTTGACGCGCCGCATCGAGATCGACCCGTTGCGCCGGCGGCGTGGCCCGGAGGGTTTTTTTCAATGTCCGCCACTCGTCGGCGTTATCGACCGTGAAACCGATGTGTTCGGGGGTGCCGCTGCGTTTCTTCCAATAGCGGAGAATCGCCCCGTTGCCATCGCGACGACTTTCCCATTCGTCGGTTTCCTCCACCACTTCCGACACCGATGGATCGGCCCGGTGATTGATCCATCCGGCCCGCATGATGTCGTATTGAAAATAGTCGTGCACGTCGGCGTCGCGGGGCAAGCCCTGTTCGTGCCAGAGGGGTACGGTTTCCTTCCAGAACGATTCGGCGCGGGGAATCCGGTCGCCCTCGCGGTGAGTCAGCGCAAGCCGGACCCGTTCCTTCGAACTGATGGTTGTTTTTTTCATATTCGGGCCGGAAAAAGATACCCCGCGGCACCGATTCGGGCTGCGCGTTGATTGCTTGATCCCGGTCGCCGATTGGCGGGCCGGGGCGGGAGAAAACGGTTCGAAAGGAGGCATGAGGCGGTGATCGTGCGGGGTTCAACGATGCGTATGAAAGGGGCCTGGCGGGCGGCGGACGGCCCGGGAAACGTCCCGGGGATCCGAATGCAACAGCTGTTTCCGGAGTGTCCGCTTGACTCCCGGGGACGGTTTTTGTTTATCCAGTGTCAGCTATGCATTACTCCCGACCCTTATTCCCGAATCTTCCATGGCTGTTCCTGCTGCCGCTGTTTGTGTGGTCCGTTGGCTGTTCTCCCGATCGGGGCGACACCGTCGTCTTTCGCCTCGGGCACGGTTTGAATACCGAGCATCCGGTCCACCGCGGGATGGA
This sequence comes from Verrucomicrobiota bacterium, assembly GCA_003565135.1. Taxonomy (GTDB): domain Bacteria; phylum Verrucomicrobiota; class Verrucomicrobiia; order Opitutales; family T3Sed10-336; genus PXDC01. The sequence goes on along the minus strand of PXDC01000254.1, from coordinate 8,913 downwards.
GAAGCTGGCGGAGGAACTGGAGGCGAGAACCGGAGGGGAGGTGCGGATCCGGGTGTTTCCCAACGAACAGCTCGGCACGGAGCGTCAATCGCTCGAGTTGGTGCAGCAGGGAAGCCTGGCCATGACCAAGGTTTCATCGGCGGTCATGGAGTCCTTTCAGGAGGAGTACAAGGTCTACGGGCTTCCCTTCCTGTTCGATGACGGCGAACACATGTGGGAGGTGCTCGACGGGGAAATCGGTCGCGAGATCCTGGAGTCCGGGCGGGAGGGGAACCTGCTGGGATTGTGTTACTACGACGCGGGGGCTCGCAGCTTTTACACCACGAGGCGACCCATTCGTTCCCCGGCCGACCTCGAGGGCATGAATATCCGTGTCCAGCAAAGTCCCATGTCGATCCAGATGGTCCGGGCGCTGGGGGGATCGCCCACCCCGGTTCCCTGGGGCGAGCTCTATTCCGCCCTGCAGCAGGGGGTTGTGGACGGGGCGGAAAACAATCCGCCGAGTTACCACACGGCCAACCATTTCCGCGTCGCACCGTACTTCAGCCGCAACGAACACCTTCGGCTGCCGGATGTGCTGGTGATCCGGACGGCGTTGTTCGACGGGCTGTCCGGCGAGCACCGGGAGGCTTTCCGCGAGGCGCTCCGGGTCTCGGTTGAGTACCAGCGCGAGCTCTGGAAGGAGGCGGAGGAAGAAGCCCTCCGGGTGGCGCGCGAGGCCGGTGTGGAGATTATCGAATTTGACGACCTGGGGCCTTTCCAGGAGCGGGTGCGGGGGATCTGGGACGAGGTCGAGGGAACCGTGGTGGGCGATCTTGCCGGACGTATCCGGGCGCTCAGGGAGGAGTGACCCCCGGGTTGCATGCGCGTCCTGTTGACATTGAAGGAAGGGCTCGACCGGCTGCTGGAATGGCTGCTGATCGGTGTCTTTGCCTTTTTGGTTGCGGTGGTGGTGTGGCAGGTCTTCACCCGCAACGTTCCCTGGATGCCGCCGAGCGACGGCACGGATGAACTCGCCACGTTTCTCATGATCTGGGTGGGGTTGATCGGGGCCAGTGTGGCGCTCAGGCAGAAGGCTCACCTCGGTATCGATTACTTCGTCGCCAAACTGCCCCCGAGGGGCCAGTGGATGGCGGAAATTTTCGGCTACCTGGTGGTGGCGGCGTTTTCCGTCCTCGTGCTCCTGGTCGGGGGCGGACGGGTTGTTTGGCACGTTTGGAATACGGGACAGCAAAGCCCGTCGCTGGAGATTCCCATGTGGGCGGTGTACGGGGCGATGCCGGTGAGCGGGTTTTTCCTCACGTTTTACAGCTTGGTGCTGCTGGGGGAAACCCTGCAGCGGGCGGGTGCCGAGGACGCGTCCGGAAGGAAGATTCCCCCGGCGGACCCGGGGAGGTTGGAGTAGGCGGGGCGGTGTATTCCGGGGTTTTGCCATGAGTGTTCCGATTATTATACTGGCGGCCACCTTCCTGGTTTTGCTCGCGCTGAATGTGCCGGTGGCGTTTTGTATGGGGGTGGGCACCATGCTGGCGCTGATGGCCATAGGTGTTTCGGACGGGGTCCCGGCGGTTCAGGCCCTGCAGACCGAAGCCCACCGCATCGGAACCAGCATCGAGAGTTTCACCCTCCTGGCGATTCCGTTCTTTATTCTTTCGGGTGCCATCATGGGCCACGGGGGCGTGGCCCGCCGCCTGATCGATTTTGCCAACGGTGTGGTGGGCGGTTTCCGCGGCGGTCTCTCCCAGGTCAACGTCGCCACCTGCATGATGTTCGGTTCGATTTCCGGTTCGGCCGCGGCGGCGGTGTCGGCGGTGGGCAGTTTTATGATCCCGGCCATGAACAGCAAAGGGTACGACCGCGATTTCAACGCCTCCGTCACCATCACCGCCGCCACCACCGGCCTGCTGATTCCGCCCAGCAACGTCATGATCGTTTATTCCCTGGCCACCGGCGGAGCGGTATCGGTCATGGCGATTTTCGCCGCGGGGATTGTTCCCGGCCTCCTCATGGGGGTGGCCCTGGGAGTGACAGCGGCGATCATCTCGATCCGGCGAAGCTACGGTCGCGGGGAAGGGGCGAGTGTACGGGAGACCTGGATACGGTTCTTTAAATGCCTCCCGGCTCTCCTCCTCTTTTTTATCGTGCTGGGCGGGATCCTCAGCGGCAGGTTCACTCCGACGGAGGCCTCTGCCATAGCGGTGGTTTACGCCCTGGTCATGGAGCTCTGGATCTACCGCGAACTCGACTGGCGCAGGCTGCCGGCGATTTTCCTGCAGGCGGGGGTGACCACCGCGGTGGTCATGATCCTGATCGGCACGTCGATGGCGATGTCCTGGGTGCTGGCCTACGAGGGCGTTCCGCAGGATATATCGGCGGCGCTCCTGGTGGTGACGGACAATCCGCACATCATTCTCCTGATTATGACCGTTATCCTGCTGGCGGTGGGAACCTTTATGGACATGACTCCGGCGGTTCTGATCTTCACCCCCATTTTTCTTCCGGTGGTGACGGCGCCGGAATTCGGGGTCGACCCGGTCCACTTCGGTATCATTATGATTATGAACCTCTGTATCGGCCTGTGCACGCCACCGGTGGGAACAGCCCTTTTTCTCGGCTGCGGTATTGCCGGGACCACCGTGTCCAACGTGATCCGTCCGATGATCCCGTTTTACGGCGCCATGCTCCTGGTGCTCCTTGTCACCATCTATTTCGAACCGCTCTCCATGTTCCTTCCCCGCTTCTTTGGTTTCTGACCCGGGGGGAAGTGGCGGCGCTGCGCGTCGCGGCCGGCCGGAAAAACACATCCGGTGATTTGCAAAACCCGGGGTTACCCGGATATTGGGCCCCTATGAAACCTGGAATCTGGACCGCTCTCGTCGGATCTGTTCTGGCCGCCGCCATTTTGCCGGCGCAACAGCACAATGGAATAACACTGATCGAGGCGGATCTGATCGCCGATAGTGAAACGCTCGTTCCGGGCCGGGGATTGACGGTGGGGGTGCACCTGAAGATCGCCGAAGGGTGGCACACCTACTGGGCGAATCCCGGGGATTCGGGAATTCCGGCGAGCGTCGAGTGGGATCTCCCCGAGGGCGTGCGGATCGGCGAGCTGCAATGGCCCCTTCCCGAAAAGGTGAGGGAGCCGGGGGAGTTGGACGTTTACGCCTACAAGGACGAGGTACTTTTGATGGCGAGGGTCTACGCGGTACCGGGTTTTGAAGGCGAAGAGATCACGATCCGGGCGAGCGCCGACTGGTTGGTTTGCCGTGAAAGCTGTATTCCAGGCGATGCGGAACTGTCGCTTACCGTTCCGGTCGGGGACGAGGTGCGGCCGGTCCATTCCGGTCTTTTTGCCGAATTCCGCGACCGCCTGCCGCGACGTTTTGCCTTCGGCGGCGACGGGATCGAGACCCGATGGGAGCGCGACGGCGACACCCTCTACCTCCTGCTGAAAAACGTTCCTCCGGGCGCGGGCGTGGACTTTTTTCCGCGGCCCGGTGAAGGGATTCTGGCCGGACATGCCGAAGAGGTCGACGCACCGGAAGGAGGTTTCGGGGATTTCGCTCCGGAACGTGTGCTGGCGATCCCCCTTGAGGTCGCGCCCGCCGACTTGCGGGAACTGGATGGCGTTCTCGTTGTCGAAGAGGGCCTTGAGCCCGCTCGCCGCGGCTGGGTGCTCTAAGGGGTTCCGGGTTGTCTTTCGTTGATCCTCGATCATCCAACACACCAAAAAAACCAATACCATGAACCTGACTAAATTCGTTTTGATGTCGCTGGGGCTTTTGCTCGGCGCATCGGTTTCCCTGGGGGCCGCTGAGATCGGCGAGGCCGCCCCCGATTTCACGCTGAAATGTTCCAACGGCAAAGAGCATTCCCTCTCCGATTACAAAGGTAAATTTGTCGTTCTTGAGTGGGTCAATCACGGGTGTCCCTTCGTGAAGAAATTTTACGAGCCGGGGGAAATGCAACGTCTGCAGAAGGAATACACGGAGCAGGGTGTCATCTGGCTGACCATGAACTCCTCCGCGCCGGGGAAACAGGGGCATATGACCGCGGAGGACGCCAACCGCAGCATCGAGGAGAAGGATGCGCACCCCACGGCCATCCTGCTCGACCATGACGGCCGGGTGGGAAAAAGCTTCGACGCCAGGGTGACCCCGCACATGTACGTGATCGATCCCGACGGTATTCTCATTTACAACGGCGCAATCGACAGCAATCCCTCCCGGAGATCCTCGGACATCGCGTCGGCGGAGAATTACGTGGTATCGGCCCTGGCCGCGGCCATGAGCGGCGAGGAAGTCGCCACCCCACGGACCCGGGCCTACGGTTGCGGTATGAAGTATATGGATTAATTCGGAGCGTTTTCGGTTACGGAATGATGTTTGTTGTTCGCCCCGCCGGTTATGCCGGCGGGGTTTTTTATGGTTCCGGTATTGCCAGCCATTCGCTTCGGCGTTCAGTTTTTACTCATCCATGACCGCTGCGCCACGCCATCTTCTGATCGATGGGTACAACGTTATTCACGCCATTCCCGACCTCAAGGCCTGCCTGGGGGAGGGGGTAGAGGCCGCCCGCGCGCGGCTGGTCTCGTGGGTGAGCGGGTTGCACGATATCGAGGGGATCCGGGTTACCGTTGTGTTCGACGGCCGGGGAGATGATGTCGAGATCGAAAGGCCTTCCGGGGACCTGACGCTGTCGGTGCTGTATTCGCCCAGGGGTATCTCGGCCGACGGGGTGATCGAGCAACTCGTGGGAACGGCGGTAACACCCGGGAATATCCAGGTTGTCACCCGGGATAACCTGGTGCGGGAAACCATCCGCGCCCTGGGGGCCGAGCCGTTGACCCCGGGGGACTTGCGGGACTGGGTCGAGCGGTGTGAACGGAAGGTGGCCCGGGAACTTCGGCAGCGCCGGACCGGCATCGAGCGGGCGTGGCGGCGGCGCGAATAAGGTTGCCTCCGGCCGGCCGGATCCCTATCGCATACGATCGGCATGGCGGAAACGGAAGTTGCTGAATTTCAGGGTCTCTACGGTCCTTACACCGTTTCGGAAATCCTCGTGCAGAAGATATGGATGCGGGGATGGTTTCAGCAGGATGGCCTGTGGACCGCGGACGGCCGAACGCTGCGGGTGCGCCATCCGGGAGCGTGGAATCGTTTGGGCGGGCCGGATTTTAGGAACGCGCGTCTCGAACTGGACGGGGAGGAGATAATCGGCGATGTCGAGGTTCACTTCCGGGTCGAAGACTGGCGCCGCCACCGTCACGATCGCGATCCGGCCTTCGATAACGTGGCCCTGCACGTGGTCCTGTTCCCGCCCCGGGCGGGCGAGGGGCCGGCCGAGACCGCCGCCGGGGAGACGGTCGCCTGCCTGGTCCTTTTGGACCGGCTCCATCACGATCTCGAGGAATACGCCATGGATGAGGCGGTGGCCGGGCGTCTCGAACAGGAACGCGGCCGCTTGCTGGAATCGCTCCTGGAGCAGCCGTTGGATGTCCGGCGGGAACGCCTGTTGCGGCGGGCGCGGACCCGCTGGAGGCAGAAGGTCCATTTTGCCGGGGTGCGCCTGGAGAAACTGGGGTGGGAGGCGGCGTGTCACTGCACGGCCCTGGAAGGGCTCGGCTACCGGGCGAACCGGGGGCCGATGCTGGCAGTGGCGGCGCGTTTTTCGCTCGAATGGCTCGCGACGGAGCGGCCGATAGCGGAAACGCTGGTGGGCGCCGTTCCGGACACCTGGGTGCGCGACGGGTTGCGTCCCGCGAATCACCCCGTGGTCCGGTTGAAACAGTACCTCGCCTGGGCCAAGAAACGGCCCGACTGGCCCGCGAGATTGGCGGAGGAAATCGCCGGTTGGCCCCGTTCGGACGTTGCGGACGACGCTCCGGAAGCATTCCTGGATGCGGCGCCGGCTTTTCGCCGGGACTACGAGCTTCCCAGGCGGCACCAGCGATTGGCGGAGTACGTCGCGGCCGGTGCGGTTCCGGGGACCCGGATGGCGACGCTGGTTTGCGATGGATTTCTGCCCCTGGCGGCGGCCCGCGGGGAGGAGGGGCTGTTTGCCTATTGGTTTTTCTGGTATCCGGGCGACGCCCCCGACACGGTCCGCGAGATCCTCAAAACCGCCGAAATTACCGATGGTCGCACGATTTCGCAGGCCAATGGCTGGATCCAGGGGGTGCTGGACGCCCTCTTGTGAAACCGACCGCGGCAGGCTCCCGGCAACGAGGCGGCGCACATTTGTGCCGGGAACGGAGTGCAGAAGCGCGGGGTTTGGTTTTATGTATTAGGCAAGGAAGGATTTCTGGTTTATTTTGATGGCTATGAGGAAAACTACGGGACCGGTGACCGCCGGGTTACTGGCGGTCATGTTTTTTTGGGGAGTATCCTTTCTCGGCGCCCGCGAGGTCCTGCTCAATCACCCGGATCATCCGGGGTTCCATTCCAATGCCCTGGATCAGCCGCGGTTGGACGCGGTCCTGACCCGGGACGGCGAGGTTGTCGAGGACCTGATGTTCAACCCGTGGACCGGGGAGATGGAGATGATGCCGGCGGTCTTCCGGGCGTTTATCGATACCGGTGCCTCCAGTTTTGTCATCAGCCATTTGCACGCGGGCGAAAACGAGCACGACGATATCCCTTCGTTCCATTTCACCGGGGACGAATTCCTGGGCGAATACACCAACCTCGGGTTGGGCGGTGAGGAGATCGGCGACGTGGTGGGGGAATTCGGCCTGCGCATCCGCAATGGTCCGGTCGATCCGTTTGGCATGGCGGGAGAGCATCTGGACGAATTTGTCAGCTACGACCATGACTTTCGCCTGTGGACGCGGCGGGCACCCGGTGTGGGCGAAGTCAACGAAATCGACATGGGCGACTGGATCTATGAGCTGGTCAGCCCCATCAATATCATCGGCATGCCTGTGATCGAGCAGCGGGTGATGGTCATGCACTGGGAGCGGAACGAGATCCTGGAGGAATTATTTCCGGATGCGAGGGAGATGCGGACCTACCTGCTGGAAAAAGGAGATGAGTCCGTTCCCGAGACGAATGTCACTCTCGACCTGGAAATGCGTGACTTTGTGGGGAGTCCCGACAGCGGGGAGATCAACCCGACCTATGCGCGCAACCCCCTGGTGCGGGACGTCACCATCACCCACGACCCGGAACGGGACAGCGTGACCGGCAACTGGCTTTTCGACACCGGAGCCGGCGCATCGTTTATCAGTTTTGATTGGGCGCAGACGATCGGACTCATCCCGGAACATTTCGAAGATTTGGAAAGTTACGTGATCGTGCACCAAGATGCCGGCGGGATTATTTCCCAGGTGGGCGGGATCGGCCCCAACATCGTCACGGTCCCGGTCCTTCAAATGAACGAGATCCGCATCCCGACCCGGGAGGGATTTGACCTGGTGTGGCGGAATGTGGGGATCCTCGTTTTCGAACACCCCGAGCTGGCCGCGCTCGAACTCGAGGGTATTTTCGGTATGAACCTGGTGGGGCCTTCGGTGACGCTCGATGCGAGTGTTTTTGACGGGGTAAACGTCTCCGATCCGGAGCTGCTCCTGATGTTTTTCGACGATATCTCACCGGCCCCGGTTTCGAGCATGGTCTTCGAGGTTACCGGCGAATCGACCGGTGAACTTCGTTTTGTTACCGACCGTATCAACGCCTCCTACGAAGCCTGGAGGATGGCGCACTTTGACGAGGCGGAACTGCAGGATGAATCGATCAGCGGCCCTGACGCCGATCCCGGCGGGTATGGCATACCCAACCTGCTGCGCTATGCGTTTGCCATGAATGCGAAGGAGCCGGAGCGCGAACACTTGCCCGAGCCGGTGCATTCCCCGGTTAATGACGGCGATGATTCACCCGTGTCGCTTTGGTTCGACCGGCCCAAAGGCGCTTTTGATATTAACTTTTCCGTGGAGACTTCGGGCGACTTGCGGGATTGGGCCGAGGTGGACGCGGAATGGCATGTGCGCGAATCATTTCCCGACAGGGAGCGGGTGGAGGTCAGGGTGCCGGGGACCGGTACCGGGCGGGGCTACTTCCGAATCCGGGTGAGCCGGGATTGACTATCGGCCCCGGGAAAGGGGGTTCCGCCGGACGGGATCGTTTTACAGGTACGCCTGGGGCGGGGTAACCACCACCAGGTAGAATATCCACGCGATGATCCCGATCACGCCCAGGGCGAAGAGGACCAGGGCGATGTTTTTCAGTTTGTAGTTGCGCGAGTGCTTACTGTGGTAGGGCATAACCGGACGGGTGGGACATTTCGGGAACGCTCGAGAACGACGAACTCTGGTCGAAAAGGATACTAAACGGTTACCGGCCGATGTCAAGCGGGAGAAACAGGGTCGGGGCTTGCATCAAAATGGGGAATGGTGCGTAGTGGGCCCATGAATTTCTGGGAAGCCATTCTGTTCGGTATCGTGCAGGGAATCACCGAGTTCCTCCCAATTTCCAGCACGGCCCACATTGTCATAACCGGTTATTTTCTGGGGCAGACCTATCCCGGTCTCAGTCTCGAGATTTTCCTGCACCTCGCCTCGGTCCTGGCGGTCCTGTGCTATTTTCAGCGTGACCTGCGCGGTTTGATTGCCGGATTTTTCCGGTACCTCGTTCGGCGTTCCGCAACGGACCGGACATCGTTTTTATTCGGAATCTACATCATCGTGGCCACCGCGATCACGGGGGTGCTGGGCATCCTTCTGAAAGATCAGCTTGGTGACGCCATGAAGCAGCCGCCGTTCGTGGCCGCCATGCTGGCATTGACCGGATGCGTCCTCATCCTGACCGAACGCTTTATCAAGTACGGCAACCGCACCCAAGACGACATGACGGCCCGGGACGCCATTGTGGTCGGCCTGGGGCAGACGGTGGCCGTGCTGCCGGGAATATCGCGGGC
>PXDC01000056.1 GCA_003565135.1 Verrucomicrobiota bacterium | reverse complement strand
TGTCGCTCGGCTGCAACACGTCGCCCGCCGTAAGGGCCTTGCTCGGCAAAACGCTCTCGTCCGCCGTCAAGGGATCGCCCCCCAAGGCGAACTCCAACAGATTCACCACCCCGTCCTCGTCGGGATCCGCCGTCGGCAACAGATCCTCGCCGGTGAGTCCGGCGTCCATCGCCCACTGGTCGTAGGGGTTCGTGCCGACCCGCAACGTCACGAAATTCCCGTAATTCTCGCCATCGGTAAAGTCATTGTAATGGATGGTGAAGGTATTGAGGTCCGAAACCGGCGCGGACGCATCTTCGCCGAGGAACGGCGAAATCTCCGCGCCTTCGGGCAACCCGCCGAAGGTCCCGCTCAACTGCCGGCCGGTGTAATCGAGAATCACGATGCGCGTGCCCTCCGGCAACTCGACTTCATCGCCTTCAGCCACATCCACCATATCCAGGAACGCTCCCCCCAAATCAACATCGCCGGTCGCCAGCAGGCGACCCGAATCCACGACCCGGGAATCCATGTCGAACAGGAACAGCGCCTGATTGTTCAAGCTCAGTTCCTCCACAGCCAGCTCGTTGCCGACACCCGGCGATGCCGTGAGTCCCGTGCTCCCCGGGCGAATAAAGCCGTCGGTCACGCTCACCGGCCCGACCACCGTGCCCGCACCGCGCAAGATCATGCCCCCGGAAAACGTGAACGACCCGGCCGCGCTTACATCGAACGTTCCGTTGGGCCCCAAAACAACGCCGCCGGTATTGTTGATCGAACCGCCGCTCCCCAAAGCCAGGGTCCCGGCGTTGACCCCCGTCATGCCGTCGTAGGTGTTGGCCGCGTCGAGGGTTAAAGTGCCGGGTTCGTTCTTCACGATCCCCACGCCGCTGCCGGAAATCACGCCCGAGACAACGCCGCCCACCTCAGGCGAACCGCCTGCTACGCGGAAACTCCGCCAGCCATCGCCCGTCAACTGGATCGGATTGGTCAAGGTCACCGTGGCATCGGCAACCGGGTGCCCGAGGAACAATGCGGCAGTATTGCCGAGCACATCCCCCCAGACAATCGGAGCGTTCGCCCCCAGGGTCACCACACGGTCGGTGCCGTAAGCGGCGAAACCGCCGCCGGTGATCCACTGTACCTCACCCGGACCGTCCCCAATAGGCCAGTCAAAGTCCGCGGGGCTGAGCGGCGCCAGGTCCGCTCCGATCAAAAGCACGGCGTGCCGGTCAAAAGTCAGATTCGCCGCCGAGGACAGGGCCTCCGCGCTCTCCACCAGCAGCCCCGTATCCTGAATATAGGTTCTCCCGCCATAGGTGTTGTTTCCGGCCAATTGTATCGTCCTTTCCGAAAACGGGTTGAATCCGCCCGGAGCAATCTCGACGAGTCCATTGCCGCTGATATCCCCGGCAAAGGTGTAGTCGGCGCGCGAGAACCGCAGGGCCGCGGTCCCGTCGACCCCGGCCTCTCCCTCGGTGGCGCCGGCGCCGGCATCGCCCTGCAGGACGACCGCATTGCCGCCGTCGCCCAGGGTCGAGACCTCGTCTCCCGCGCCCGAACCCAGCGTCAAACGGGTGTGATTCGAATTGTCTCCGATCCGCCCCCCCGGGCCGATGGTGATCGGGCCCTCGAAACCATTGCTTCCCAGCAGACTCACGTTGGTCGTCTCGCCGCCGACGGTCAACCCGCCCGAACCGCCGACCTCTCCGGACAGGGTCACGGTGCGGTTGTTGCCCGGAACGCCAAAAACCGTGAGATCCGCATTCAAAGTGATATTGCGGCTCATCGGAACGGCCCCGTCGGCATCCGTCCAGAGCGATGCCTCTCCGCTCACGAGGATCTCGTTCGCGGGGTCGCCCAGATGGCCTTCGTCGGCGAGCAACTCCAGCGCGCCGCCGCTCAATTCGATCGTTCCCGTGAAGAGATTCGGCTCCAGACTCTCCGACGGCATTTCCGGCACATCGTTCGGATCAAAAGTCCTGATCGTGATATTATCAAAGTAAACCCGGGTGCTGTTTCCCGGACTGCGATTCCTGATGAAGACCACCAACTCCTCGTCGTATTCGGAGACATCCGGCCCGGTGGTGAAAATAAATTGCACGTCCTCCGAGGAACCGCCCGAGAGCTCCGACAGGTAGCCCCAGCCTCCCGAGGGAACGCTGGCAAAATCGAGATATCCCTGGGTACCGAGAGATTGACGCGTCCAGGCGTCAATCTCTTCCATCGGATCATTGAAATCTCCCTGCTCGGGCGTGCCGTGCCAAAGTCCGTATTCAAAGGCATCGGCGGGAAAACCGCTCCGGTGCCCGACCGCGAAATCGACCGTGTACGTGGTATTCGGCTGGACCTGAAGCCCCGTCGGCATGTAGACGAATTGCTCCGCCTGCATGTAAAGGGACGCCCCGGTTGTCTCGTCCCAATAGGATTGCGGCAGCCCCCCCCCCGGTCCTTCCTGCCCGAACCAACTGTTGCCTGACGGACCGGTGAAAATAGCGTACGCGTCCCTGCCGAAACCTCCGCCGTCGTTGGAGAAGTCGTTCACGCTGCCCCAGGCGCCATCCCAGACGTCCGTTCCCGCGGTGATATCGAAGGGGTCGGGCAAGCGGCGCAAAAGCAGTCTTCCATCGCCCTGTTTAACAAACCCCTGATCTCCTTCG
>PXDC01000502.1 GCA_003565135.1 Verrucomicrobiota bacterium | reverse complement strand
GGGTGTCCGCGGGCGTCGGCGCCGGCATGTTCTACTTCGCCGAAGGTCCCACCTACGGCGGCAAACTCTTCGCCGGACTGTCGGGCGACATCCTTTGCCTGGTCAGCGTCGCCGGGGAACTTACCATGATCGGCGTCAAACAGGGCGGCGGCAGCGTCAATCTGACCGGACTCGGCTTCGTCGAAGGCAAGATCGGCGTCGGGCGCTTCGGCAAAACCATCAGCCGCGACGTCGTCGCCAGTTACATCGACGGCAGTTGGGACGTGGACCTGCGATAAAACCAACACCGATTTTCACAATGACACCTATGACAAAGCCATTTCTCAGATGTCTGGCATCGTTTTCCTTTCTCAGCCTGACCCTTGCCGGCACGCCCTGGCTCAACGCTGACGAAATCGATGAACCGATGGTGATGACCGTCGGCACCGTTCACGACGAAACGCCCAGCGGCGACACCTGGACCTACCTGACCTGGGAGGAAACGCTGGACGGCGCCCTGGATGAAGGCCCGGTGGCCATCTTCCGCAAGGCCGGCGAAGCCGACGATCCCACTCCCTTCGACCGGGTCGCCATTGTCTCCTGGCTGAGCGATCCCCTCACCATCCAGTCCATGCTCAACCGGGCGCCCGAATTGAACGACGACCTCGCCCGCCTGGAATCCAATATCGACGAAATCTATGGAGAAATGCTCGCCGCCACCGCGGACCTTCCTTCCGACGGCGACCCGGAAGAAGTTTCACTGGCCCATAAGGTCGCGGCCCTCCTGAACGCCGCCGCGTCCGATGCCGAACAGCGGGAAACGGTTCGCTGGCTGGCCCGCGTTCACCCGGTGCTCAACCTTTGCCTCGGCCGCGCTTTTGCGGAAGTCGTGGCGGACAGCGGCCCGGTGACTTATGAAATTCGTCACTGGGACCCGGTGGACGGCCAAAGCCTGGAGGTTATCGGCCGCATCACGCTCGACCCCGGCGACGGCATCATCCGGCTCCCGGCGGCCGGCTACCCGGTCGAAGTGCCGCCCGACGGCCCCCGCGGCCACCTTTCGGTCCGCCTGCGCTGGGCCACCCCGGACGCGCTTCGCGTGCGGACGCCATTGCATTTCGGATACAACATCTACCGCATGACGGAAGACTACGCCCGGGACGTCGGATACGACGAACGCCCGCCCCATCCCGACGCTCTCGCCGACTATGCCAACGATCCCACCTTCACCGAAGTGGTGCGCGCCAACCGTTCACCTGTCGTGACCGACCGGATACTTACCGAAGGCGAAGCCCTCGATCTTTCCATCCAGCCGGGAGAACAGGAACCGTTTTTCTTTTTCGGCGACGACAACGACCGCTTCAACAACGGGGTTCCCTTCGAGGATGGCGACGGCTTTTATTACTTCATCACCGCCCGGGATGTCCTGGGACGCGACGGCTATGCCTCTGAAGGCACTCATGTGGTGGTCTGCTCCCAGATGCCGCCCAACCCGCCGGGAAGGGTCTGGGTCGAAAACCAATACCGGTACGAGGACGGCGACCCGCAGGGACAACAGCATCTCGCGGTCCACTGGGAGCCGTCGAGCAGCGAAAACGCCGAACTGTATTACGTTTACCGCTTCACCAGCGTGAATGAAATGCAGATCGCCACCCAGCAGGATTACCGCACGGAGGATTTCCGAATCGCCGGTCCGATTGAGGCGAACGGCGACGAAATCATGACCTACGTGGACGATGGCTCCGGCAACCCCGGCCTGCGCTACCCGGCGGGTCCCGGCGATTACGCCGTGCCCTACCTCTACACCGTACGCGCCGAGAAAATGAGCGCCTGCGGCGGCAACCTTTCCGGCCACGGCGCCCCGGCCTGGGGTGTGCTGCGCCAGCGCGAAGGACCGGAAGCCGCTCAGGCGACCCTGATTCCCAATTCACGCGCCATCACGATTGACCCCCCGCAATCGATCGTGGATGTGGCCGCGGACATGGAAGTTTTCGAAAGCCGTGTGTACCAGGTGGCGGTCGAACGCCTCCCCCCCGCCATCGAATGGGCCGAGATCCAGGTCTTGGCCCCGATGCGCGCTAATTATGCCGACAGAAACCTGGGACGACTGGCATTCGGCGACGACGATGAGGTTTCCGCTAACTTTACGTTTTGGGAGGGGCACATGAATCAACCGCCGGCCATACTGGTGACAGTCGGCGGATCGGGCCTGACTCCGGCCCAGGACCACGTTTATCTCCCGGATCTCAACGCAAAGCCCGACACCGGAACCGGCGGCAACATCGGTCGGATGGTCTTTGTCGCCGATGTCGAAACCGGCCCGGGCCTCGACGGGGTCGACCCCGACCTGCACGTCTCCACCGATCCCATAACCGGCGAGATCTTCTGTCTCGACCTGGAGGTCAATCTCGATTCCGATTCACCGGCCGCCGAATGGAGAATCTACCGGCGCATCGGCCAGGGCGACCTTGAGCTGGTCCACCAGGAAATGCGTGAACCGGGCGCGGACGGCACGCTGGGCTGGCAGGACTGCGCCCTTCCGGCCCGCGGAGGCGTGGCCTGTTATTTCGTTCAGGCGCTCGACGATGAAGGCAATCCGGGTCCCATGACTCGCGCCGGATGCGTGCAACTGGAGCCCACTCACAGCCTGCCGACCCCCATGCTTT
>PXDC01000333.1 GCA_003565135.1 Verrucomicrobiota bacterium | reverse complement strand
TACTCGGTTAAGGCGGAGTGTCGAGCGTAGCGTCGCTCCGGCCGTAGCGCGCCACTTCAGCTAGCGCATAACGCCCGCCCGTAGCGCGCCGCTTTAGCTAGCGCATAACGCCCGGCCGTAGCGCGCCGCTTTAGCTAGCGCACACCGCCCGTACCGCGGCACACTACGGGTAAACGGATCGGAGGTGCTGGCTGAAGCGGCGCACTACGGGGGGAACCCATTCCCGACGGGCCAGGTCGCTCCGGCCCTATTCGCCGACCTGGAACCGGGCGAAGCGCGAAACCACGATGTTTTCCCCCAGCTTCCCCACCTTTTCCTTGATCACCTCGTTCACGGTCTGGTCCGGATTCTTCACAAAGGGCTGATCGAGCAGGCAAACGCTGGCGTAATACTTCTCGAGCTTGCCCTCGACAATCTTCTCGATGGCGTGGGCCGGCTTGCCCTCGGCCTGGGCGGCCGCGATCTCGCGCTCGCCCTGGAGCGACGCCTCGTCGACCTCGTCCCGCCGGACAAACCTCGGGCTCGACGCGGCGATGTGGAGACAAATGTCCTTGGCCAGCGTCTTGAAATCGTCGGTCTTGGCCACGAAATCGGTCTCACAGTTGATCTCGATCATCACCCCGACTTTTCCGCCGAGGTGAATATAGGTCTCGATCAAACCCTCCTGGGTCGAGCGCCCCGCCTTCTTGTCGGCGGACGCGATGCCCTTCTTGCGAAGGATCGTCTCCGCCTGCTCCATCTCTCCGCCGGATTCCGTCAGCGCCTTCTTGCAGTCCATCAGGCCCGCACCGGTCTTCTGACGAAGTTCCGAAACCAGTTTTGCTGTAATCTGTGTGCTCATTCCAAATAAAGTGTTGTTCCCCACGGGAGGCCCCGGGGGGATCTAGCTCTCTTTCTTTGCTTCCGGATCGGCTTCGTCCGCGGGTTTTTCGTCCGCGGGCTTTTCCTCCGCAGGTTTTTTCTCCGCGGGGGCAGGCGCTTGCTCCGCGGGCTTTTCCTCCGCGGCGGGCGCTTCGGCCGTGCTGGCGGAGGCCTTCCGCTCGGCCGGTGCCGGCGCGGCGCTCAGGGCCTCGCCTTCGATGGTGACTTCATCGTCGGCCGGCGCCTCGACATCCTGGGCCTCCTGAATCCGTTCCCGGGCCACCGCGGAAATCGATTTGGCGGACGTGCGGGTCTCGCGCTGGGCCACCCCGGCCTGAATGTACTCGACCACGGCGTCCACGATGATACGCAGGGATTTCACGGCGTCGTCATTCGCCGGTATGGGATAATCCACGAGCGTCGGATCGGCATTGGTGTCGACGATCCCGATAACCGGGATGCTCAGCCGGCGGGCTTCCGCCACCGCGATTTCCTCGTTGCGGATGTCGACCACGAACAGCGCCGCCGGCAATTCGTTCAGGTCGAGCATCCCTTCAAAATTCCGGTTCATGCGCGCCATTTCCCGGCGAACCGCGGCCTCTTCCTTTTTCGGCATCTTGCTCAGACTGCCGTCTTCTTCCATCGACTTGTACTTCTTGTACTTGGCGAGGCTGCGCTTGATGGTCTGAAAATTGGTCAGGGCTCCGCCCAGCCACCGGTTGGCGGCAAAGGGCATCCCGGTCGCATGCCCGGCTTCCCGCACGATCTCCTGCGCCTGCCGTTTCGTGCCGACCAGCAGCACCTTTCCGCCGCCGGCCACCAGGTCTTCGGCAAAGCGGCCCGCCTTCTCCAGGTTGGCGTAGGTTTTTTCCAGGTCGATTACGGAAACACCGTGAAGGTGACCGTAGACGTAATCCCGGGATTTCGGATTCCAGCGGCGACGCTGGTGGCCGAAGTGCACGCCTGCATCCAGCAGGTCCTTAAGTGTGATGTTCATTCTATTTGCCTTTCAGAATTTGCCTCAATTCCAGGGCTCTTCACCCTTCGAAGGTCAATTGGGACTGTCGGTTAATGGTTGATTCAACGTCTTTTCCGTCCGCTTCGTCGCAAACGAAAAGGAAGAAATTGGACGGCGCCGGTGCCGAATGCAAGCAGGAATTCGGGGCGACGGAAAAAAAGCCCCCCGGTCGCGGGGCTCCCGACCCGTCCGGGCCCCCGGCGAAAAACTTTTCCAAATTTTCTCCACAAACCGGGTTGACTTCCCCCGAACAACCCGCCACGTTACACAACTTTATTGCAGGGTGGAGCAGTCTGGTAGCTCGTCAGGCTCATAACCTGAAGGTCGCGGGTTCAAATCCCGCCCCTGCACCCCGATTACAAATTCCCGGAACCCACGGTTCCGGGAATTTTTTTTCCCCCGCCGGACGCCCCTCGCCCCCTGCCTCCGTGATCTCAAGCGAGTCTTCGAGCGGGCGGTGGAAAGGATTCTTTTTACCACAGAGGACACGGAGACCACAGAGCTGAGCGTTTTTTTGTCGTGATTGGTGATTGGTGATTGGTGATTGGTGATTCGTGATTCGTGATTCGTGATTCGTGATTCGTGATTGGTGATTCGTGATTGGTGATTCGTGATAACCCGAATCTCCCGGGGTAAACCCAGTCGCCACATGAATTCCTTTTTCCGCCTTCCGCCCTCCGTCTTCCCTGTCTCCTACCTTCCCCATTCCCCATTCCGCTTTTCGATTTTCGATTTCCGCTTTTCGATTTCCGTCCTCCGCCCTCCGCCTTCCCCC
>PXDC01000168.1 GCA_003565135.1 Verrucomicrobiota bacterium | reverse complement strand
TGATCATTTCTGGACCCGGAACGCCCATGGACAAGACCTACCAACCCGAGCAGATCGAATCCCGCTGGTACGAGCGCTGGGAGGCCGATGGCCGCTTCGCCCCGTCAGGCCAGGGCGAGCCCTACTCCATCATGATCCCGCCGCCCAACGTCACCGGCAGTCTGCACATGGGCCACGCCTTCCAGGACACCATCATGGACACCCTGATCCGCTGGCGGCGGATGCAGGAACGCAACACCCTCTGGCAGGTGGGCACCGACCACGCCGGCATCGCCACCCAGATGCTGGTCGAGCGCAAGGGCGCCGCCGAAAAGGTTGAAAAGCCGACGGAAATCCCAGGGCCCGCGCAGCCATTCCCGGACCATACCGCCCGCAGTGGCCAGTCCGTCACCGGTTCCTTCGCGAAGGGTATCGAGTTGTCGGCGCAGCGACGCCAGGATATCACTTTGGGCATCGTCGTCGAAGCTGACAATCCTGCGGTACCAGAGCACGCGCAGGCTGTCGAGGTACGCCATCCAGGTATCTTCGAGCGAGATCCCCGCAAACCCGTCGGGGTCATCCGCGTCCCCCGCGCCGCCCTCCCCGGACAGCGGCGTCGGGTCGACCCGGAACCAGTAGCCGTCACCGTCGTAGATTTCAACCCAGGCGTGGGCGTCGGAATACCGCACCCGGAGGTAATTCTCATAAGTGTTCCAACTCCCTCCGCGGAAGCCCGTCACCATCCTCGCGGGATAACCCGCCGCACGGCTGATCAGGACCAGGGCCCCGGCGAAGTACTCGCAATGCCCGTCACTTTCCGCCTGCAACCAGCGAACGATCGGATCGCTCCGTCCCCGGGGCACACGACTGGTCATCGAATAGCCGTGATGGTCCGCCAGGTACGTTTTGACCCTGCGGGAAAATTCAACCGGATCGAGGTCGCGGCCGCCGGCGATGCGGTCGGCCAGGACCTCGAGGTACTCCTGGTCCTCCTCGCCCATGCGCAACCGCAGGGTCGTACTGAGGTAATCCCGCCGACGGTCGCCCCATTCCCTCATGTACATGATATCCTCGGGAGGCGGCGGCCAACCTTCGATTTCCAGGAACGGATCCGGAAACCGCTCGCGAAAATCCATCCCCCGGACTTCGTAAAAGAGGAGCTGCGAATTCACACTGCTCTGCCCGACCACCCGAAAAGCGGGAATGTTGAGGAACCGCAGCTTGCCCCGGATCCGCACCGACTCGAAGTCTCCGCCCAGCGGCAGCCAACGCGCCACGCCCCGCTCGAGGTAGAAAAGCCAGTCCCCGCTCTCGCTCCCGACGTCCTCATTGGCCTCCCAATCCATGTCCGCGGGTGTGAACCGGTTGGTGGTGAGCGCTCCCCGCGTCATGCTCAGCGATTCGGAAACCCGGAAGCGCCCCTCCCCGCGATACTGGTCGAGCACCAGCATCCGCCAGTACGGAACCGAGGGCATCGCCTGACCGGAGGGAGGATCGATCCGCAGTGCGGTCCGGTTGTCACTGAGGATGTTGGTGATATCGCGCAAGCCGATATCCTCGTTGAAGCCGGCCACACTCGACGGCCCCCGCAACCCCAGGAAAGCGAGCCGGTTTTCCAGGCCCAGCCGCGGTATCAACAGGAAGATCCCGGCCGAAAGCGAGAGGATGAGGACAAAAAGGAAGACCGCCAGCCCGAAGAGCCGCAGGTTCGTCGATTCCCGCAGGCGCATGAGGTAGTGCTCCCAGGAAAATCCGCCCCACACTTCCTGGGGGGTTTCCATCCGCTCACTGTTGCCGAGGAGATTGACATTGAACAGCAGGACCATGGAAATGGCCGCAAAAAGCACCATCTGGAGGATGAAGAAAATCGACACGGTGTGGATCGCGACGATGATCACGAGGAACAGCGACACCAGGATGAGCTGCAGATCGTCCCGCCGCTTGCGAAACGCCACCGCCCGGTAACAGACCAGGAGAATATTCAACCGGATCAACGCCTCCAGGAATCCGTCCGGACCGGCGAAGAGAACGATATCGGCGGTAAACGTCAGCAGGAGGAACAGCGGAATCGCGCGCCAGAATTGAACCGGGAGGGAAAGCCGCAACTGCGGCCGCAGGGCCACCCCCAAAACCGTCAACATGACAAAACCGTAGTAATGCAGAACGGGAATATCCAGGTAGGCGACCGGGATGAGCGCGACAAAAGCGAGCAGGAGCCCCAGGACAAAATTCGTCTGGTGCAGCTCGACCCGGTTAAGCTGTGGCAATCTTCTGTCCACCGGCGTAGGCAATGATCCCACTCCTTCCATAGGGTTCAAACGTTACGACATTCTCCTTTAGCGGCATGGCCTGCTTCTGGTCCTTCGCCGTCATCTTCAGCGTCGCCAACTGGTCGAAAAAATAGGCCAGATCGACAAAACGCTTGATGTGAACGACCGGCTGATCGTTGATGGCGGCGCCGGAGAGGCGGTTTACCTGGTAAAAATCCTCGGCCATGGTCAATGCGAAACGGCAGAGTCGCTCAAACTGCTCCTCATCCCGCCACACCTTCCTCGAGGTCTGCAGAAACAAAAAATAGGTCGAGTGGTTCTCCGCCGCAAACTGCCGCACCTGAATACGGCGGACGCGCGCGGTCGCTTTCCAATGAATCAACCGCTGGGAATCGCCCTGCTGGTAGTC
>PXDC01000238.1 GCA_003565135.1 Verrucomicrobiota bacterium | reverse complement strand
GGCGAGAAGGCTGCCGGAGGTTATCACGGACGCGACGATCGATGCCGCAAGGATGAGGTGTTTCATGGGATACCCGGATTGTAAGGACAATCCGGGCAGAACGCGAGCAAAAGCACTTGGCTCGCGGCGGATTCTGCACGGTCCGTGCGGCGGGCCGGGAGTTCGCTTTGCCTGGGTGTCCGTCCGAGGCTGAACCGGGTGGCGGAATCGGGGCCGCCCGGGCTCAGGCTTCGAAGTACCAGCCCCCGCGGTAGGTTTTGTTGACGAAACGGTTGAGCTCCGGACGGTCGGTGACCCGGAGGTTCCGGCTGTCCCATTGTGCCTCCTCCCCGGGTTTTAACTGGTGGGCGAGCACGCCGAGATTGGCGAATTCGGTGAAGGGACCGGCGTAGCTGAAATTGGATTTCGGAAAGTCGACCGGTTTTTCGCCGCGGCAGGCCATGAACCATTCTTCGGCGTGTCCCGGCGACGGGTCCACCAGCAGGTCGGGTTCGCCGATTTCGCGGGCCTTTTCTTCGGGAATGATCCGGGGGTTCTCACCGACCGCGCCTTCAACCAGAAGGGTTGCCCGCGTGCCGATGATGAGACAACCGTTGGCCGGCAGTTCGCGGTCGTCCGCCAGTTCCGCCGGGCGGTCCGGTTGGAGGCCGCCCGAGTACCAGTAAACCGGGAAGGCGGGCCGGCCGTTCCCGCCGTCGAAGGTCCAACGGATGACGGCCCGGGTGGGAAAGCAGTCCCCGTTGAACCCGGAAGTGCGGGTGGTGTTGGCAAAGGCCAGGGGCTGACGGGGGTGGACCGACCAGTAGAAACCGTCGAGTGTGTGGCAGGCCATGTCCCCGAGGGCGCCGCCTCCGAAGTCCCACCAGGCCCGCCAGTTGAAGGGATGATAAACGCCGCCCCGACTGGTGGCGGGATCGTGTTTGAACGGGCGGAACGGAGCGGGGCCGAGAAAGACGTCCCAGTCGAGCTCGTCCGGTACCGGCTCTTCCCCCTGCGGCGTGGGCAGTCCCTGGGGCCAGACCGGGCGATCGGTCCATGAGTGGACCTCCACGAGGTCGCCGATCATGCCGCTCTTGATCCAACTCAAGGTCCGGCGATTGCCCAGGTTGGCGTGTCCCTGGTTGCCCATCTGGGTGGCGACCCCCGCTTTTTCGGCGGCCTGTGCCAGCAGGCGGGCCTCCCCGATGGTGTGAGTCAACGGCTTTTGGGTGAAGCAGTGTTTGCCATGTATGAGGGCCAGCATGGAGGCGGGAAAGTGGTGGTGATCCGGGGTGGCGACCATGACCGCGTCGAATTCCCGGGCCATGCGGTCGAACATTTTCCGGTAGTCCCGAAAGCCCCGTGCGTCGGGCCAGCGGTTGACGGCGTTTGCGGTTCGGCGGTCGTCGACCTCCGCGTAACACGGACAGATCGCACCCAGCCTTTCGACATCCTGGGCGTGGCGGTTCCCGATGCCTCCCACCCCGATCAGGGCCACCCTCAGGGCCGGACCGTTGTTTCGGGCCCAGCCGGTCTGGGCGATGAAGGGAAATGCGATTCCGGCCGCCCCGGCACCGGCCAGGTGACCGAGGAAGCGACGACGGTTCATGGGTTTGGGACGCGACTTCATGGGCGGCTTGTGGCGATTTGATGAGACCGTCCGGTTGTTGAGTCGTTGTGCCGGTCTCCTGAGGTTGGATTATAGGGGCACCATCGCCGCGACTTCAATCGGAAAAGGGGGGCTGGGGAGGTTTTCGGGGGGATCGTTGTTTTGGATGGCTCCGTCGGGCGCATTGCGTCCGTTTCCTCCCGAGGGTCGCCGCGGGCGGGCTGCCGGCCGCTCGCCCGCGGAGCGTACCTAAAACGCCAGGCGAACTGCGGCGCCGAGAAACACGGTGTCGGTGTCGATCCGGCGGTCGTCGTCCCGGAGGTCGTGGCGGCTTTCGAACCGGTATTGGCTGTAGAAGTCGAGATAGAGATGGGGGAGCACCTCGAAATCCAGTCCGAGTCGCAGGCTGTAGAACGGATTGTCGGCGAAGGAGTCGTCGGTATAAACCCAGCCGACGCCCGCGCCGATGTAGATCACGTCTCCGAAAAGCACGTAGGCCTGCGGTGCGTAGGCGTCCGATCCGAAACGGTCGGGCAGCATCTCCAAATCGATCCCGAAGCCGAAGGGCACGGGTTTGTACTGGTAGGTGAGCAGGTAGCCGAAGCCGTCCCGGTCGATATCGTCGAGCTCGATAGTGTCGATCGTCCGCCAGTAATTGACCCCGACCCCGAAGCGGTGCGCGCCGGTCTCGCCGACGGTTGTGGACTGGCCGTTAGCCCCGCCCGCGGTGAAGGCGAGGGCGAGCGCGGGAATCAGGAGGATCCGGAGCATTCCGGGTGTGAACGGGTTTGTTGGTTTCATCGGCGTTGTGTCTACGTGAGTGATTTTTGTCAGGTTCGAAGCGAAGCGGCGGGTGGCGTCGACGTTCGCCGTTCGTGTGCCCTTGTCCGTAAGCAAGCTCCGTGCCGAATCGAGCCGTATCGGGATAACGGATTTTGGGTCAACGGTTTAAGCGAATCGGATAACGCTGCCGAAAGTCCCGGGTTGCCCGTAAATCGTGCAGGGTTCGGTCCGGATCATGCATTTTGCAGGGAGGGCTGTACCGTCGTTGTCGCTCAGGCAGCGGGGGC